>DASUXX010000226.1:0-5418 GCA_036377755.1 Gemmatimonadaceae bacterium | reverse complement strand
CGCGAAGGCGCAATGGCAAAGCTCTTCGCTTCGCAGGTCTGCGAGCGAGTCACGTCACTCTGCGTCGAGCTCTTCGGCGGATACGGCTATACGAAAGACTATCCAGTCGAGAAGTACTACCGGGATGCGAAGATCGGCGCGATCTACGAAGGAACTTCGAACATGCAGCTTCAAACCATCGCAAAGGCGGTTCTAAGAGGATGAAACAAACAAAAAAGGCAATTCTGTTTTTCTCGGCGTTCTCGGCGTTCTCGGCGGTTACTCAAGCTCAAATCCCGATGAGCGAGTACGCAGCGAGACGCGCAGCGCTTGCTCAACGAGTCCAGAATGGTCTCGTCGTCGCACTTGGATCGCCGGAGCCCGAAGAGGATTTCCTCACCTTTAATCAGAACTCCAACTTCAAGTATCTCACGAACTTCAATGAGCCCGATGCAGCGCTTGTGATGGTCGTGAAGAATGGTGCGATAGTCGGAACGCCGATGCTGTTCGTTCAGCCAAGTGATCCGGCACGCGAAGTGTGGACAGGCCACCGCCTCGGTGTACCTGGCGTTAAGACCGACCTCGGCATGGAAGGCCGCGATTTCGAGACGCTCAAGTTTGTAGTTGATTCCGTTATGACTGCGAGCGGCTCTCAGGTTCTTTATGCCGTGGGAAATTTCGGCGAAGAAGGCATGCTGACTCGCGATGACCAGATCATCCGCGCATTCTCGTCCGGCAGGTCCGCATTCAAGTCGGCAAACAGTGAAGTCGCAAATCTTCGCCGTGTCAAAACCGCGGCTGAGCTCGATTTCATTCGCCGTGCAGTCAACATCAGCGTAACCGCGCAGCGCGAGGCAATGCGCTACATCGAGCCCGGGCAGAACGAATTCGAAATTCAGGGTCTCATCGAGTACACGTTCCGTCGCAACGGCGCGGATCGCCCATCTTTTTCGACGATCGTGGGATCGGGCCCGAACTCCACTACGCTTCACTACAACGCGGACGATCGATTCATCGATCCGAATGACGTCATCGTGATGGACATCGGCGCATCGTATAGAGGATACGCGGCAGACGTAACTCGAACCGTTCCTGCATCCGGAACGTTCTCTCCCGCTCAGCGCGACATCTATCTCGCTGTTCGCGCTGCACAGAAGGCCGGCGAAGATGCCGCCAAAGTGAACGCTCCAGCGGGTACACTCAGTGCGGCTGCGAATGCTTCGCTCGACGAATCTCTCTCGAAGCTCGGCCTGATCGAAGCGCCGGGCGCTACCTACGACTGCGACGTTGCCTCAAATCGTCAGTGCACTCAGCGCTCACTGTACTACATGCACGGTCTTGGGCACGGCATCGGCCTGGACGTTCACGATCCCGGTGCAGCCACTGGAGGCAACGCTCCGCTCGTCCCGGGTAGTGCATTCACGATCGAGCCGGGGATCTACGTTCGCGGAAACCTTCTCGACATCATTCCCGACACACCAAAGAATAAGGCGATGATCGCGAAGATTCGCCCCGCAGTTCAGAAATACGCAAACATCGGCGTGCGAATCGAAGACGATTACATCGTCACGCCGAGCGGAGTGGAATGGATCTCCCGTGCGCCTCGCGAGCTGAACGAGATCGAGGCGATCATGAAGGAAAAGTGGAACGGCCCGGCGCCGCGCGACCCCGCTACTGTTGAAGCGTACCGTTCAACAGGCCGTCGCGTACCCTGACAGCTTTTGGAGACGCGTTCGTCACCTCGATGAGTCGTCGCGTCTCGGTAGTGTTGAATCGAACGGGGGCATTCAGCGTCAATCGCTGAGTGCCCCTTCTGATTTCAATTGGAATAGTTCCGCCCGGCGGCATGCCGCCGAACTTCGCGTTGAACTTTTCCTGGAACGCGGGATCGTCGATATCGAGCCCGCCAACTTTGAGCAGGTAATCGCCGAGCTTCACTCCTGCAGTCGCACCCGGCCCTTCGACGACCACCTGCATCACTCGTTGCCCTTCGTCATCGCCCGATACGGAAATTCCCAGCGACGGTCTGACCATTCGCTCGACGAAGAGACGCAGACCCGCGAGAGGAAGAATGCTGTCGTATGGAAACGGATCGCGGCCGTCAACGTATCGCTTCTCGAATTCGGCGAATGATTTTCCACCCGCCGCACGCGAGACTGCACTCCACCATTCTTCGTTCGTGAAGCCCTTCCCTCTCTTGTATGTATTGTCGTAAAGCTCTCGCATCACGGTGTCGAGCGAGCGGCGGTTGTCGCTCGCGTCGCGAATGATGATATCGAGCAGCAACCCTGCGACGGATCCCTTGTCGTAGTAGAGATCGTCGGTGCCATCGACTGGCTTTACCCATGTCGATACTGCGGCATCCTCCAGCGACTTCGCTCCTGCCTCGATCACATGAGTGATTTTTTCGGTCGTCGCTCCATAGAACATCCGCGGCGTAATTGTCTTGCCACGAACCTGCGTCAGATCGGCGTAATAATCGGTAACTCCCTCACTTATCCAGAGTGTTGCCGCCGGCTGCTCGCGATCATACTGGTATGGCGTCATCTCGGCAGGCCGCAGCCGTTTCACATTCCACGCATGAAAGATTTCGTGTGAGTACAGCGATGGGAGGATCGGATTACCGAGCACTACGGGCGAGATGATGTCGAGATGTGAGTTCTGGTGCTCGAGGCCTGACGCCGCACCGAAGGCAAACCCCTGATCCGAGACCTGCATGACTGTGTAAGTGTCCCAGGGAACCTCGCCGAACACGGCGGCCTGATAGGGGACAATCTTTGCCAGTGTCTGAAACACGGCAGTGCGAGTGGCAGGAGTGACTGAGCCTGCGGGATAGGACGCAAACCGAAGCGTCTTGCCGACTACCATCGTGCTGTCGACATCGAACTTTCCGACAAAGAATGGAAAGTCTACGAGGTCATGGTAGTTCGATGCCGTAAAGCTGTTCACTGATGTCGCCGGCTTCATTCCCGTCACGACTTTCCATGAAGGATTGGTGTGCACTGTCACTGTCGCGGCGAAATCAGAGCCCTGCCCCTCAGGATAGAGAAAGAGGTTCGTTCCATTGAAGAATGCAAAGTCAGCCTTGGACCACGAGTTCGCATTGTCCAGCGAATCGGCCTTGTAGTCGAAGTTGACTCTCACTTCACCTGCACGCGGCAATGTCACCCGCCATGTTTCAGGATCGAGCTTATCCCAATCGAGCGAATCATTGCCGGATACGGCGGTGAAATCACTCACGAAGCGCGCGAAATTCGCGATCTCGTACGCACCTGGCGTCCACCTCGGAAGTGACAACAACACGCTGCCTGGCTGCGACGCCGAAAACGTCATCCCGACACGAATTGTCTGTGAGCTCGCTGTCGTCGAATCAAAGGTGACGTCGTAGCGCACTGTCGAGATCGGAATCGATCGCGATACCTGGGCAATCGCCGGAGGAGCGGCTAGTGAGAGGAAAATGAAAGACAGTTTGATGGTTTGCACGAGCATACGTTACTTAGATGCAAATTGTGGTGCTATACTACGGCAGATCTCCATTACCAAGCCCCCTATGTTCTCAAACGACTCGATCGCGTTTTTAAAGAAACTGCTCGACACTCCGGGACCATCCGGTTTTGAATCTGCGCCGGCGAAAGTCTGGCGCGCTGAAGCGTCGAAATTCGCGAAGGTACGCGGTGATGTTGCCGGCAACTCCATCGCCGAGGTGAATCCTGGAGGCTCGCCGACGATCATGCTCGCGGGCCACATCGACGAGATCGGCGTCATCGTCACGTACATCGACGACAACGGTTACGCATACATCGCTCCGATTGGCGGATGGGATCCGCAGGTTCTCGTCGCGCAGCGTATCCGGTTCATCGGCCGCGATGGCGATGTCTTCGGCGTCGTTGGAAAGAAGCCGATTCACGTCATGAAGCCCGATGAGCGTGACAAGGCTTCGAAGATTACAGACCTGTGGGTGGACATCGGGGCCGACTCGAAAGAAGAGGCCGAGAAGATGTTGTCGGTTGGCGATCCTGGAGTCATCGATTCACGAACGATGGAATTTCCCAACGATCGTGTTGTATCGCGATCGATCGACGATCGTATTGGCGCGTTCATCGTTCTCGAAGCGCTCCGACGGTACGCGAAGAAACCGGGAGCAGCGCACGTCATCGCAGTCGCGACGACGCAGGAGGAGATTGGTTATCGCGGAGGCGGCGCCGGCGTATGCGCTAATTGTCTTGGCCCGCAGATGGCGCTAGTTGTCGACGTCACGTTCGCGACGGACCATCCGCAAATCGAGAAGAAAGAAATTGGCGAGGCAAAGATTGGTGGCGGACCTGTTCTTCACCGCGGATCGATCATATCGCCGGTGGTGTTCAATCTTCTGCGGAAGACATGCGAGACGAAGAAGATTCCGTATCATGTTCATGCTGCCGGCCGCGATACCAGCACTGATGCTGATGCAATTCACATTGCTCGAGAGGGTGTTGCGACTGCTTTGATCTCGGTGCCGAACCGATACATGCATTCGCCAAACGAGCTTGTTTCGCTTAAGGATGTTGATGCTATTGCAACGCTGATTGCTGAAACGTGCAAGGCAGTTAATTCAAAGACGGATTTCACTGATCGATAAAAAAAAGCAGGTAGCCGGTAGCAGATAGCCGGCGACCGATGCCGGAGTCCGGACGCCGACGTCCGGCAGCAGCAGTTGTGAAACTACGGGCGGCCGGTCGCCTGCGTCCGGACTTCGGCGACGGCTATCGGCAATCGGCTACCTGCTACCGGCAAACATGACCTCTCTCAAATGACAAAAGCATTTACAGCAGTCATCGCATTATTCATAGCAGCCTGCTCATCAGCAGTCTCGACTGGCAATAGGACCAATTACGGCCTCGCTATCGCAGATTCAGTCGCCATCAGAAACGACATAGCGTATCTCGCAAGCGACAAGCTGGAAGGCCGCATGACCGGCACCGCCGGAAATGATTCAGCGGCGGCATTTATCGCGCGCCACTACAAATTTCTGAATCTCAAAGCACCGTTTCCCGGCTACCTCCAGAACTTCGTAGCTCACCCGGCAGCTCGCGCGCACGCAGGCGATACCGCCGGGCTCAAGACTCAAAATGTCGTCGCGATTCTCGAAGGATCTGATCCCGTCCTCAAAAATCGTTACATCGTGATCGGCGCACACTTCGACCACCTCGGTAGAACGACGCAGTACTCGCTCGATCCGAGCGCCGGCGATGTCATTCGCAACGGGGCCGATGACAATGCGTCGGGAACCGCCGCCGTAATGCAGCTTGCGCGAATGCTTTCAGTGAGCCGGCCGAAGCATTCCATCATCTTTGCAAACTTCAGCGGTGAAGAAGAAGGCCTGCTCGGCTCGCAGTATCTCGTCGAGAATTCGCCAGTGCCTCTCGACAGCATCGTTGCGATGCTGAATTTCGACATGGT
>DASUXX010000225.1:0-3454 GCA_036377755.1 Gemmatimonadaceae bacterium | reverse complement strand
GCCGACGCATCGTCGGCAAAAGTGAAGGTCCGCGCGCAGTCACTTGGATGGAATCGGAGCACTGAATTCAATGTTCCGATTGTGCCCTATGATCTGCGAGCTGCTATCGAAGCAGGACTGCCGGACCGTAGGGGATTAAGAAAGAATAGCGTTCGATAGCGGACCTAAAAGCGAGATGACTGGCGTCGCGTTTTTTCTCGTCATAAACAAACGAAGGCCTAAGTATTGCCAGAATCAAAGCAGATATATGGGACCCCATGTAATCCTGCGATAAAGACGAAAATGACGGCCAAGCTGGAAATAGAAGCACCCGCCCGGGTTCACGATCCATCCCACTTCAGAATCAGCGGCGTCCGCGCACTGCGCGGGCCCAACTACTGGCGCCTCGCCCCAGTCATAGCTTGCGACGTCAGGCTCGGTGATCTCGCAAGCGTTCAGTCGAACGAGATCCCGGGCTTCAATGAACGACTCGTTCGACTGCTCCCGGGAGTGCACGATCATCCCTGCACAATCGGGCGCCGGGGAGGGTTCGTTCAGCGCCTCGATGAAGGTACGTACCTTCCGCACGTACTCGAGCACGCTGCACTCGAGCTTCAGACACAAGCCGGTACCGATGTCGGATTCGGGCGCGTCGTCGAATCGGGCGATGAAGGTGTCTGGTGGGTAATCGTCGGATACGAAGACGAAGACGTCGGCACACGCGCAATTCGAGATGCAGGCGACATCATCCGCGCATGCATTTCAGGTGAAGACATCGATGTGTGCGCCATACTCGACGAGCTTCGCGAGCTGCGTGAGATCGTTGCGCTCGGTCCGTCGACACGCGCGATCTTCGACGAAGCGTCGCGCCGCGGCATTCCCGCGCGGCGACTCAATTCACAATCGCTGATCCAGCTCGGGCTCGGGAAGTATCTCCGCCGGGTTCAGGCGACTGTCACCGATTTCACGAGCTCGATCGCAGTAGACATTGCGCAAAACAAGGACGACACCAAGCGCTTTCTTCGCAACATTGGCCTGCCGGTTCCTGAAGGGGATCTCGCGCGCACCGTCGAAGGAGCAGTCGAGATCGCGAACGAAATCGGATATCCCGTCATTGCAAAGCCGCTCGATGCGAGTCACGGTCGCGGAATTTCGGGACGGCTCGACGACGATGAGCAGGTCACGAAAGCCTTCGAGACCGCAATTCGATACAACAGTCGCGTGGTCATCGAAAAGTACGCCGAAGGAAACGATCACCGGGTTCTCGTCGTTGACGGAAAATTCGTCGCTGCTGCCGAGCGGCGGCCGGCGCAGGTTGTTGGTAATGGGCGGAACACCGTGCGCGAGCTGATTGCACAAGCGAATGGAGATCCGCGCCGCGGCAAAGGACACCGCAACGTTCTCACGCGGCTTCCTGACGACAACATCACCGGGGATTATCTCAGCACGTGCGGCTTGAGCTTCGAGTCTGTTCCTGCGGAGGGGGAAATCGTTGCGCTTCGCGGCACCGCGAATCTCTCGACAGGCGGGACTGCAATCGATCGAACTGATGAGATCCATCCGGACAACATCACCGCATGCGAGATGGCTGCAGGCGTTGTGGGGCTCGACATTGCCGGCATCGACATTCTCACTCCGGATATCTCGGTCCCGCTTCGTGAGAACGGCGCAGTAATCATCGAAGTGAATGCGGGTCCGGGCGTGCGGATGCACACGAACCCGACTGAAGGCGAGCCGCGCAATGTTGCAGCGCCGATTCTCGACATGCTCTTCCCGCCTGGCGCGCCGACGACGATTCCCGTAATTGCAGTCACCGGAACCAACGGCAAAACAACTACAACCCGCCTCATTGCCCATCTTTTCAGGAATACAGGAAAAATCGTCGGGTTCACCACTACCGACGGCGTGTACCTCCAGAACAGGATGGTGCGCAAAGGCGACATGACCGGTCCCTTCGCGGCGAACATCGTACTGTCCAATCCAACGGTTGAAGTCGCGGTACTCGAAACGGCACGCGGCGGAATCCTGCGCGCTGGAATCGGCTTCGATGAAGCAGATGTTGGAATCGTGCTTAACGTGTCTGCCGATCACCTTGGTCTTCGTGGCATCAACACTGTCGAGCAGCTCGCTGACGTGAAGTCTGTCGTCGCCGCAATCGTGAAACGCTCAGGTCACGCGATTCTCAACGCGGACGAGCCGCTCGTTTATGCGATGCGATACAAAACAGGAGCAGACGTCGCGCTCTTCTCGCTTCAGGAGCCAAAGTCGAATCCTGCGTTCGAGGATCACATTGCCAAAAACGGAATTGGCGCACGCATCGAGGACGACATGTTCGTCATCCTGCGCGGCCGACTTCGCATTCCTGTCGCTCGCGTTCGTGAAGTTCCTCTCATGCTCGGCGGCGCAGCACGCTTTCAGCGAGGAAATATTCTCGCGGCAATTCTCGCTGCATACGTGCAGGGAATGCGCTACGACGATATCAGGGCTGGACTCCAGTCATTTGCGCCATCAGCGAGTCTTACGCCTGGCCGCCTGAATCTCACTCGTCTTGGATCAGTGCGCGTTCTCGTCGACTACGCGCACAATCCAGCAGCGATCGAAGGACTGATGGAAGTCGTACGTCATCTCCCTGCAAGACAGCGCATCGGAGTAATTACCGCTCCTGGCGACCGGCGCGACGAAGACATTCGCGAAGTTGGCCGTCTCTCTGCCGAGCTCGATCGCGTAATCATCAAGGAAGATCAGGACCGGCGCGGACGCAAACCCGGAGAGATCACGGCAATACTGCGCAGTGGGCTTACTGAGAAAGGAATGACTGACGATCAGATCGATGTCGTGCCCGACGAACTCGAGGCGATTCAGCGCGCTCTTGCGACGGCTGAGGGCGAAGATCTCATCACGATCATGGCAGAAGATGTATCGTCGGTTCTTGCGTATATCGACCAGGTCGGATCGAATGGCGACGCGAACACTCATGCAAATCCCTGAATGATCACGCTCATCGAGAATGGAGAGATCTACGCGCCGGAGCCAATCGGCCGTCAGTCGATTCTCCTGACAAATGAAAAGATCGAGAAAATCGGATCGATCGATCGAAGGGCGCTCGACAGGCTTGGGTGCGAGTACGAAGTGATCGACGCTGAAGATTGCTACGTAGCTCCAGGAATCATCGATCCTCACGAGCATCTGCTCGGCGGCAGCGGAGAAGGAAGCCTCGCAAAGCAATCGCCGATGATTTTCGTCACCGAGATCGTGCGCGCCGGAGTTACGACAGTAGTCGGCACGCTTGGCGTCGATACCACGATGAAAACTTTGCCAGGTCTCCTTGCGCGTGTGAAAGCGCTCGAGGAAGAAGGTATCTCGACGCGCATGTGGACAGGCGGCTACAACATTCCGCCGCTCACGATCACCGGCTCGGTCCGCAACGATATGTTGTTCATCGATGCCTGTGTCGGCGCGGGCGAGCTTGCGATAT
>DASUXX010000224.1:0-6077 GCA_036377755.1 Gemmatimonadaceae bacterium | reverse complement strand
GCAACTCCTCCAACATCGGCGCATCCATACGCACCAAGCCAGATCTCGGAGCCGTTCGTTCGCGTGAGGGAGTAATAGCCGCAGCGCTGCGAGATGAATACGTCGTGATCGCTGTCATTGATGACAGTCACAGCCAGATTGACCTGAAATCCAAGGCTGCCACGGCGCTGGAGATGATATGCCGCGCTGTCCACGACGATCGAGACACCCTTGGTGGGAAGCGCTGGATCGGGAGCAGTGCTCTTTTCACACGCAGCGAGCAGAGCAGATGCTAGAAGGCCGGGAAATACGATCTTCTTGAGCTGCATCCTACTCTAATAGTATGGCCTACGCGCATCTGGGCAATAGCCCAAACCTTGCGGGATGCGGCCTGCACACTCTCGAACACTTATGAAGCTGAAGATGAATCGGTCGTGCGCTCAATAAGCATACGCTGCCATGCCGCCGGCACCAGCAAGAAAACGCGGAATAATTCGCCGGATCATGTTCCCTCGCCCGCAATTATTGTGTAAATCAGGAATGCCCACACGAGAGCAGCTGCTCCAAGGAGCACAAGAGCATAGTTAAGGACCTGCTTCCCGTTGATTTTCTGAACCTCGACCAACCGCACGTCTCGAAGAGCGACTGCGTACAGTGAGTCGTCGCTGACATAGCCGGTCAGGCTGTCGCGCGTGATGACGACGTTGCGAAGAATCAGCCCCGAATCGGTGACAGTTCGCACACGTGCAAGATCGATAGCTCTGTCACGATGCTCAATCGAAACGGAGGTTCGAGCCCATTTCGTACAACCGTTCGTAACGATCGCGGCGATAGCAACCGCGCTAAGAAGTCGGCGTGCCCCCATCATCAATCAATGTAGGGAGCACGGGCCAATGCGCCATGACGGCCCGGTTTGATGAGTGAATCAGGACATTTATGTCGTATAAGGGGGATGCACTTGGACGTCTGTAGATACGTCGCGCCACCGGTCTGCATCGACACTTCGTACGACAAGCCAGACGGCAAGCACGAGCTCACCAATGTTGCCGATCATATTTAACGGGAACAGCGCGCGTCCAAGAGTAGGGACGAGAAACGTCATCCCGCCGATGAAGCCAAGCATCATCAGGACGCCGAGCCATCGGGGAAGAAACGTGGAGCGGTAGATGAGGTATCCAATCAGCAGGCAATAGACGCCGAAGTACGGCAGGCTCGTATTGAACATCTGCCCGTAGAGCTTGAACAGAACAAGCGCCATGTGCGGCTGATCGAGCACGAGAAGCGGAGCGAAGTAAAACGCGGAGGCAACGATGAGCACTGTGCATCCGGCAAGTCCAGTGAACGCTGCAACGAACGAGACGGTTCTGTTGACAGGCTTGAAAAGCAGATAGAACAGGGCGACCACTACGATATAGGTAGCAATCGCGATGAAGTTGCCCGTATAGCCGAGCATGAAGATGCTCTTGTGTGCCACGAGATTAGCAATCGTGCGCGCCGCATCCGTCGGCACGAAGATCTGTCTGAGCGCCACCATCCCTGGGCCAAAAGCAACGTCCATCAGATAGCACACTCCGGCGATCCGCGCAGTGAGGCGCGGGTTGGCGAGAGTCATTACGAGCTCCGTAGAGTTTAGTCAGATTATCCTACGGATCAGGGAAACCGGCGGATATGATGGTTCGTAACAGAAACATGACCGCACGTTGCAGGGAGTGGCCGGAACATGTCTGAGCTCACTGTTGCAGCTAATGCTGCGCAGGTTCTGATTGACTTTGCCGTCTCACGGGGAGCGAACAGAGCGACACTTGCGCAGCTCTCGGGAATCCAGCCCGCCGAGCTCGACGATCGCGAGAATAGGGTTCCATTCAACAAGTACGTTGATTTGATGCGATCGGCGCAGGATCTCTGCAATGACCCTGCGCTTGCACTTCACTTTGGCGAGTGCGTCGATACATCAGAAATCTCTTTCACTCACCAGATTGGCGCGCATTCGATGGCTGAGGCGCTCGGAATAGTCAATCGGTATTCGCGCCTCACTGTCGAAGTCGAATCAACGGCGACTGATCGCTTTACGATGTCGCGGATCGATGGACAGTTATGGATGCTCGATCTTCGCGCCAATCCTAACGATTTTCCCGAGCTCACTGAATCGAGCTTTGCGCGCATGATATGTACAACGCGCCGCGCGATGGGAGATTTGAAGATGGTGAGGGAGGTTCACGTAACGCACGCTGCGCCAGCGTATCGTGACGAGTACGATCGAATCTTTCGCGTGCCTGTTGTTTTCTGGAGTGATAAGAATGGTTTTCTTCTCGACGATCGTGTGATGGGGCTGACACCGCCTCCTGTGCCGGCCTACTCATCACAGGTGTTGAAGTCGAGGGCTGAAGAGCTGCTTACCAGGCTCGACAATTCAAAGTCGATTCGCGCGCGTGTCGAGGGTATGCTCGAGCGTGCACTACAAACTGGCGACGTGAGCATGGCAAGCACGGCACGTGAGCTTGGACTGAGCCGGCAGACTTTGTTTCGAAAGCTGAAAGCAGAGGGCGTGACGTTCGAGAAAGTGCTCGACGATCTCAGAAGCAGGATGGCCCGGCACTATCTCGGTAGCGGGAAGATGTCGGTGAGTCAGACTGCACATCTTCTCGGTTTTTCGGACGCTTCGTCATTCTCGCGTGCGTACAAACGATGGATCGGCGTCAGTCCGAAGGCGACAGCCCGGGAAAAACGCGGATGAATTGATAGCGCGCCACCGTGCTCAAGGATGGGGCTTCCGCGCTATTTCACCAGAGCACTGTGATCGGCGAGATTTTGGCGCTCGATGAGTGAATCGCCGGCTCTTTGTCGTATCTGATATGACAAGAGTTATCCCAGGAGCCTTCAGTGCGCCGATTAAGTGTCTTGATTGCGCTGTTTCTGTCGGGTTGTTCGGGCGATCACCCTTCGGAACCGCGGGAATTACCCCTGCGCTCGATCCGCATTATCGCCCCGAGCTTCATGCTCCTCAGCTCCGGGCCTGTTCTCATCGATGTAGTTCTTCGCGACTCCCAGAATCAGGTGGTCAAGAGGCCGTTCACGATCAGAAGCTCTGACGAAAAGGTCGTGACGGTAGACCCGGGGGGAGTTGCCACGCCGGTCGCCGCCGGGATAGCCACCATCGTCGTCTCCTCCGATGGATTGACTGAAAGAACCTCTCTGGAGGTTCGAGTTCCTGAGCTGCCGCCATGCAATCCAAACTGGGAGGATTGCTGACCTTCGTCAGCTATGGCCTGTCTTCATTCGCCATTTACGTCACTACAGGCAAGGAACCGGGTACTACCAGGTAGTCTTCTCGTCTGACGTACAGGGCGCATCGGGATCCTGTAGTGGTGGCATAACGGTGAAATGAGCTGAGTCGAACAATAGTATCATATTGTTACTATTGCTCGACTACCTCGACAGTCCCCTGCATTTTGTTCTGTCCTGTGAACTCGAGGGGGCTGCCGCATGAACGTCAATCAGGCAGAGCGCAGCGAGATGAACGCGCTGGCGTCCGCAACGATGCACGCACCGGTAGAGATTGCGCGCGATCTTGGCCTTCACCTGGTATTCGATCAGGGCGTCATGATGGAGCTCGCAACCAGTGCCGATGTTCTAGCGTTGAACCGTATCGTTGGCATTGGCGTTGAGGCCCCAGCCAGCCGGGACCAGCTCGCGCGCTTGATCGATATCGCCAGGCAGCGCGGAACGAAAAGATTGTTCGTTCAGGTCGTGCCGTCGCGGAGCCCTGACGAGCTTGAAGCGTGGATCGAGAACGGAGGCGGCAGGAAATACAATCGCTGGGTTCGACTTTGGCGCAACGTAAGCGATCCTCCAGAAGTCCGAACCGATCTCGACGTTCGCAAGATTTCTGGAGCTCACGCGTTACGCTCAGGGGAGATCGTCGCGGAGTCGTTCAACATGCCCATGGAGCTCTCGCCATGGTTTGCATCTATCGTGGGCAAGCCGGGATGGACGCACTTCGGCGCATATGACGGCGATAAGCTGGTCAGCTGTGCCGCGATTTATCTCAACGACCCAACCGCCTGGCTTGGATTTGCGGCAACACTTGCGGACTACCGCGGCCACGGCGCACAGGGCGCGCTCATTCGCAAGCGAATCGAATATGCGCGAGCAAACGGATGCGATTCAGTTGTCGTAGAGACAGCTGAGCAGACTCCGGATCATTCCGCGCCGTCGTACCGCAACATGCTGCGGTTTGGATTTACCGAAGCCTATTGCAGGCAGAATTACATGGTGACGCTGTAGGAACTGGCTACGGCGAAGTCACTGCCTTGACGATGTCGAGCACTACTGCAGTTCCCTTCTTTATGTTCTCGATCGATATCCGCTAATTGTTTCCATGCAGACCTGAAGCTTCCGACTCAGGAATCAGGAAAGGTTCGACACCGTTCGCAGCATGCCGAATGTCGGGGGCTTCCGATGACGGCGTGTGATCAGTCCAGCAGCTCGTACGGTGCGTCCACTAGTTCTTCGACCCATGAATGAACGCGGATATCAAACCATTCGCGGAACATCTTGCGGGTACGGCGCTTTGGCCAGAGCGCCTCGTCAGTGCACCAGCTGTCAAGCCAATGCTCAAAGAAGTAAGAGAAGTGCTTCATCACGAACGCTTCGGCCTCTTCAGTGAACTCGACATCCGGACACAGGAACACCGGCAGTGTATCAGGCTCGGACGGATCGAAGGCAACATTGTCCTTGAAGACGTTGCTCGTCCACTCGATGTAGGGTTGCTTTGGGATGAGTACGACCGCCGACCGGTTCAGCATACTCATGGGAAATCTCCTGACGCTCGACGCAAGAGTGGATGAAGACTTACGTTGCCTGCTCGGACTTGGCGAGGATTAAGTCGACGTTCAGCCCCGTTTCGGAGTTAGCGAAAAAGGTGTCGATCTCGTCGATTGCTTCATACGACAGGAAGCGCACTTTCTTATCCAGTTCGAGCCGCTTGAATGTTGGTCGCCGCAGCTGATCCCTCAGGCGGCTTTTCTTTTCCTTTGGCGCAACGATGAACATCGGATAGAGAGTGTTTGGTGCGATGATGTTCAGGTCGGCGAATCTCAGGAGACCGGAGTAGATCGACGTTGAGTTCTCGATCTCGTACGCTGCGCCGATCCGAAACTCCTGCTTCCATACGACGTCAATATTTTCGATGTATGAATGGGGCAGATCTATTCCGGCGGAGAAGTGCTCATCGAATGATTCGAACTGATATGTCTTTCGAAGCTTGCCTTGATCGTTGACGGGCACCCAGACTCGCTCACCTGCTTTCAATCCGAGCCGGGCAAGCTTCCACTGCATTTTGACGTGATCCGAGATGATCGGATTCTTTAAGAGCTCATTGATATCATCCGAGGATACTTCTACCTGTTCTGCTGCGGGGAGCATTGAAGGAATGTCAGCATCAGCACGTTTTCGCAGCACAGGTTGCCCGTTCTGAATTCTTTCTAGAACTGAATAGAGGTCGTCGTACTGCGAGTAGAAGTTCTCGAGTCTCTGGGGTGCGACCGTTGTGAATCCTTGCAATCTGTATTTTGGCGCATAGCCGAACAGGGCACAGAACTCGGCAAACGGTACTTCGAGCTCACGTGGATTCGCGATGAAGTAGATGAGCTCCCAGCTTGTGGTTCCGTCTCCCTTGAGTGGCTTCCAGAGCTCGCTGGACAATTCTCTGCTCTCGACCTTCGCGGCAACTTTGCCCATCAGTCGAATCGAATCTCCTTCGACGATGAGGATGTCATCGCCTTCGGACATTCGCTCAAAGTTTGTGCGGTTCTTAGGGCCGGCGGCTGACCCCCATACTGCAATCGGCTTGCTGCCGAAAATCGAAATCAGCCTCGCGCGCAGATTGCCGGAAATGAAAGGAGCGAGGCGGGCAAGCGGAACCTTGTTCTTGATAGTGTCCTGATAGTGAACCATTGCCTCGGCGTTTCCCGGAGGCATATAGAGGAGGAACACATTGGACATGTACGAAAATATGCGTGGTAAGGGCCTGAATCACCACGGACGATAGCCGCACAGGCGTCGCATATTTCCGGTGTTCTGTCGATTGGCGAGGCAAT
>DASUXX010000223.1:0-12282 GCA_036377755.1 Gemmatimonadaceae bacterium | reverse complement strand
CTCCGTTGCGAGGAAGAAGAAGAGCACATAGCAGACGAGCCACCGGCTGCGCAGCACGTTGCGAATCTGCGGTTTTGCAACTTCGCGAATCATGCTGCGACCCCCTGCTCCATCAGCTCTGCAACTGCCCGCTCGAGATTCACCTGTCTCGTGAGGCGCTTGATCTGATCTATGCTGCCGCTGAACCTCACTTTGCCATCGCTGATGAAGATCACGTTGTCAGCGAGCTCTTCGAGCTCAGCCATGACATGCGATGTGATGATGAAAGTCCGTCCCGATCCCTTCTCGTGAAGAATCTTGTCCTTGAGGATTCTTGCGGAGCGCGGGTCCAGTCCAGCGGTAGGCTCGTCGAGAATGAGGAGCGCCGGCTTGAAGAGGAATGCAGCGACCGCGTTGATCTTCTGCTTCGTTCCACCGGATAGATCGTTGAGCTTCTTCGTGAGCTCGAGAGCAAGTCCAAATGTGCGAATGAGCTCATCGTCGATCTCACTTGCACCGGGCCGGAGATCACGCAGCATTGCGAGCAGTTCACCGCCCGTAAGGTTCGAGGGGAAACGCGCGATCTGCGGCATGTACCCGATCTTCCGGCGATAAGCCTCGTCACCATTCACTTTGATGGAATCGACTTCAATCGTTCCCGCGTCTTTCCGGGTGAGGCCGAGTATCGACTTGATCAATGTCGTTTTACCGGCAGCGTTCGGCCCCACGATTGCCGTGACTTTACCAGTCGGCACTTGTGCGTCAATTCCCTGGAGTACCTCCAGAGATCCGTATCGCTTGCGCAATCCGCGAATCTGAATCATCCGACCTTTCTCATCGACGGACGCGGATCTACAAACAGCTCGGGGGTAAGAGCCGGCATCGCACGCTCTGCAGCATCGAGCACGCCCGCGAGTATGCTGCGCATCAGCACGATTGCCTGCGGGCTGCGCTCGAGAATTACCGCGAACAGTCTTACTGGAGGATGCGGAATGTCGCCGATTCCATCTCTGTCGAGATCGTAACCGGAATACGTGCTCCAGAAATTGCCTTCGAACTTCGTCGACGGCTCGCGTGAGCTCGTCGTTACATCGAACGTGTTGTCGATGAAGTTGTTGCGTGTAAAGACCCCGTCGATCGTGCTTCCGCCAACCTTTACTCCCCAGCCGTTACGACGAAACTCGTTTCGTGTGGCACGAATGCGGTCTGCACCGTCAGCGTAAAGACCGGTCGTGTTGTCAGCGAAGATGTTCCCTTCAATGCGGCTGTCTTCGATCTCCTTGAGCAGAAGACCATATGCAGTGCTGCCCCGGTTGTTGAGAAAACTGTTGCCGGTCATGTGAACACGCTTCGTATACATGACGGCGACCCCAGCCCCATTGCTGCGAAACGTGTTGTTCACGTAGCTGCAGTCGTCCGACTGCATGAAATGCAGTCCGTAGCGAAGATTTGTCTCACTTACGTTCGCAGTGACCTTGGTGTCGTGAACGAACTCGAAGTAGATCCCGTCACGAAAACCCGAGACGGTATTACCCGCGATCGTGATTCCGCGAGCTGACCACAGGTGAATGCCGTTCCCCGACGTCGCCTCGGTTTTTCCTGAGGCATTCAGGATGTTGTTCTCGATCCGGCACGCCGTGACTTTCGCGAGATAGATCCCGTAAAGCGTGCCGTCGAACTTGTTGCCGTTCAGGTTGCAGTTCCCTGCATTCGCCACCCGCAAAGACGCACGATCCTGAGTGTAGCTCACTCCCGTTCCAGTGAAGTGGATGCCCGTAATCGTTACATCGTCGGCGGTAACGATCAGCACTTCACCTTTCCCCTGTGCATCGAGAGTCGGAAAATCGCGCCCGGCCAGCGTGAGAGGCTTGTCGACTGTGACGTTGGTAACACCGTATCGGCCTGGCATTATTACAATCACCGAACGCGGTTTCGCTGACGCGATCGCCTGCGCCAGTGTTGGACCATGTGGTGTCACGATTACCGTATCCGGCACCTGAGCGCGCGATGGCAGCGGCATCAGCAGAGATGCTGCTGCAATCATCGAGACTCGCTTGCCGCTCCTGCTCGCGAATAAGAGCGCTCCAAGAGCAAGAGCAAACGCCACTGCCGCTGCAATGCCACCAATCGACGGCCATGATGCAGCAGTGAAATTCAATAACTGCTTTGTCCCGATGAGCGGCGGCTGATACGTCATTCCCGGAACCTTGATGATCGCATCGGGCGCCAGGTTGTGACCGTAGTCGTATGACCATCTGTAAAACTCACCCATTGCCGCCGCGCCACCTGCAGCAATCATCGCGAGCCACGTCCATCCAGCCCACCGTCGACCGTATATCGCGACGACAATCCCGAGCACTACGAGAACGCCGAGAGCGATCGGCATGATGCGAAGAACCGGGATCGCATCAGGCATGATCGCCTTCATGCCGATGTAGTGATTCAATCCATTGATGTTATTCAGGTCGTTCGGCTTGATTCCCGTGATCGTGTTGATGCGGATCAGCATTCCGAGCCCTTCGGGATACTGAGGCGCAATGAGATCTATGCGCCACACGGGAACCACGAACGCCACGGCAAGCAGAAGCGCCGATAACCCAATCGCTAACCTCGACAGCCCCGAGAGCATGCCGCTGCTTCTGCTTGCCGCTTTCATCCCTGCCACTCCTTTAACGATGCGACGCAGCCGCGCCTGCTTTCTGCAGCCTGTCGAGCTGAGTCTTTGATTTGTCACTCGTGTTCGCACTGAGCGCGACCTTCGCTCCCGGTGCAGACACGCGGATGTATCCCTGCATCTCCTGATGAAGCGCCGAGCAGAAGTCAGTGCAGTAGAACGGATACACACCCGGCGTCTTTGGAACCCACTTCATCGTCCGCGTCTCGCCCGGATTCAGGATCAGCTCCGACATCTCGGCCCCAAGCACTGCGAAGCCGTGCAGGATATCCCAGTCCTGCTCGATGTTGGTGACGTGGAAGTAAACGGTGTCGCCCACGGTCACCCCTTCGAGATTGTCAGGCGCGAAGTGACTGCGAATCGCAATCATGTTGACGTGCACGTTCTTTCCGTCGCGGCGAATTCCGCCTGCAGCCTCGGACTTCGTTGCGCCCGTATGCGTATTCTTTGCGAGCTCGAAGAATTTGACCTGCTTGTCCTTGATGAGCGACGCCGGCAATGCTTGCGCATAGTGAGGCTCACCGATTGTCGGGAAATCGAGAAGCAGCTTCATCTTCTCGCCACTGATGTCGATGAGCTGAGCACTCTGGAACATCTCAGGGCCCGTCGGCAGATAGCGATCCTTCGTAATCTTGTTCATCGCTACGAGATACTTGCCCCACGGCTTCTTTGAGTCGCCGCCAGGAATCATCAGGTGGCCAATCGAGTAGTACGTCGGGATGCGATCGACTACTTCCCATGTGCCGAGCTTCCACTTCACGACTTCCGATGAGATGAACATCGAAGTGTAGGCGTAGCCCTTTCCATCGAACTCAGTGTGAAGCGGCCCAAGGCCTGGCTTCTGGACTTCCCCGGCCATCACTGCGTCGTATTTGAGAACCGGAATCCCTGAGAGCTCGCCTTCGAACGCCTTTGCGCTGATTGCCTTCTGCATCTTTGCGAACGAGTGAACCGGGATCATGCTCGCGAGCTTTCCACCTGCGACGATGTATTCACCGGTCGGATCGATATCCACACCGTGCGGTGATTTCGGAGTCGGCAGGTAATAGACGATGCCGGGGCAGTCGCGAGGATCGAGCATTCTTACGCTGGTCTTTGCCTCGACCTTTGCCGTGCGGCTTGGCTCGTCCATCCAGTTGTGCATGTAGCGCGACGGGAAATTCTTTGCCTTTCCGTCTGCAACGCACTGCTCGGCAGCTTTGTAATTGACCGCTGCTATGTAATCCTTGTCGTTCTGCGATGCGTTGGACTCGAGCTTTGTATTGGCCTGCTCGGAATTGTACGAGGTGAAGAAGAACCAGCCATCGGAAGGCCCCTTCCCTGCATGGCCGAGGTCGTAGTTGTATCCGGGCATGAGGATCTGGAACGCGATGTCCATCTTGCCTGGCTCGTCTGCTTTCACGAACGAGAGTGTTCCCTTGAAGTTCTGCTTGTACGACTCGATGGGCACGTCGGTATTTGGAACAGGAACGCTGAATCGCGTTGCCGAGACGACGTATTTCGTATTGGGAGTCGTGAATGGCGAGGCGTGTCCCCCTGCGGCGTTCGGGATCTGAAGAATTTCTTCCGTCTCGAATCGAGTGAGATCGATGCGCGCAATGCGCGGAGTGTTATTGCCGTTGATGAAAAGCCATCTCCCATCGGGCACACCGTCTGTCTGCGACAGCTCGGGATGGTGTGTGTCATCCCATGGTATGAATCCGAATGTCGTCTGGAGCATCGGCTTTGTTTCTTCGTTATAGCCCCAGCCGTTTTCAGGATTCTGTGAGAATACAGGAATAACCTTTATCAATCTTCCTGAAGGCAGACCGTAGACAGCGAGCTGTCCGCTGAATCCGCCTGACATGAATGAGTAGAACTCGTCGTATGAGCCTGGAGCTACATAGACTCTCGACGCAGCGTCGCCGGTGAGGACGCTCGAAGTTTTTCCGGAAGGCCGCGAGCATTGAGCGAGAAGAGCGGCTGATCCGATGCAGACTGCTCCGATGAGCACTCTGCGCAATGAGGGTTTCATTTCCACCTCGTGTATGAGTTGCGTGCACGACTATCGCGCCGCACGCATCTGGCGACGGCGCCAGTGGATTAAAGCTTCATTTCGCACCTGTTGGTGAGAATCAGCGAATCGCCCAAAGTTGAGTAAGGGAAATCCTTACTCAACGCGGAGGGGTAAGTGTTTCCCGCATGCGATTTCATCTCTTTCCCGACCGATACTCTTCCTGACAGCCGGTATCGTGCGCACGGGAATAAAAAGGATCGAAAAATGAAAACGCTTTTGCGCGCCTCGGTGTTTGTCTCGCTTGCGGCCGCAGCTGCGGGGTGCGGATGGCGCCGCACTCCCGTTCCGGTTTATTCGGAGACCGGATCGACAGCATTACTCGTTGGCGAGTGGTCAGGCGACTACTTCAGTCGTGAGAGTGGCCGCAGCGGGAGCATCACGTTCGCAATGGAAAGTGAGAAGGACACCGCATATTGCGACGTCACGATGATCCCTAAGGAACGAACCTTCCAGATCACCACTCACGACAGACCGGAAATCGGTCCAGGCAGATCGCAGACGACGCCCGAGCCGCTGCGCGTTCGCTTCATTCGACTGAGCGGTGGAAAACTTTCGGGCACGCTCGATCCCTACACCGATCCGGAATGCGCCTGCAGGGTAACGACAACATTCGACGGCCAGATGATCGATGGGAATACCATCAAGGGAACATTCACGACACGCGGGTCAGGGCTGCCACGCATCTACACCGGTGAGTGGAAGGTCACGCGAATCTCAGAGCGCGCCGGGACGCAGTAAGGAGAAGCATCATGCTGAAAATTCAGGACATCATGACCACCTCGGTCGTCACTCTGCCGCCCGAAGCAACTCTTCGCGAGGCGATGGAGTCGTTTGCGGTAAATCATCTGAGCGCAGTGCCCGTCGTTGCGGGCGAGCGTGTACTTGGACTGATCTCGATGACAGACATACTCAACTTCGTCGTCGAATCGTCGCATGTCTCGCGTCAAACGGCTGTCGCTGATGTGATGAACTACGAGGTATTCAGCGTCGCACCTTCGAGCTCGATCCGATCGGCAGCAGAGATGATGAAGAAGCGAGGAATACATCGGGTTCTCGTCATGGAAGATCGCAAGCTTCTCGGAATTGTTTCAGCCCTCGACATTGCGCGCTTCGTAAGCGACAACGGCTTACCCGGCAAGACAGGAGTGCGACGTGATCCGTGCTGCGATGACCCGTCACCGTGGATAACAGTGTAGCAGCAGAAAATGAAAAGCCCGAGGCGATGAGCCTCGGGCTTTTTTTCACTCCTAGAATGTAACCAGCGTCTGGCCACCACCGTGAGTAACTGAGAGGGCCGTATCACGACCGTTGACACTCAGGACGGCAACCTTTTCAGGGTGGGTGATCGATCGGGTCAGGTGCCTTTCGACGCCATGCGTGCTTCCCAGCGAGATGGTCAGCCTTCCGGATTTCCTGTCATAGTCTGCCCCGATCAGAGGGTATGCCGTCGCCTCCATAAGTGAGCCAGCATCCAGGTCATCTACTTCGAGATTCACGATTCGTCCTGCGTTGCGCGATGTAAAACCACGCAGCGCATCGCTCCACATAATTGGATCCTGGATGACATCAGTGGTTCCAGCAGAGGGCTGGACGAGTTTCGGCTTCTCGATCGAATCTGGAAGCACCAGAACGCTGCATTGCGCATTGCGAAGCACCCGCGCTGCCATGCGTCCGCCAATTGCGCGGGAACGGCCGGCGCGACGCCTCACTCCAACCACTATCAGCTCGGCTTTGCAGTACGCAGCAAAGTCAGAAATCTCCTTCGCCGTATCACCGTGAAGAACAACCAGCTCAGACCGGAGATTTCTTGACTGGAGCATTCTCTCGATTTCTCCGAACCGTTCCCGCATTACGAATTCATACTCCTCATCCAATTCGGCCCAGTCGATTCCAAGAAATTCCGACCGCGGCTTTACGTGAACACACGAGATGCTCATTGGCTTCTCGCCCAGCAGGGACAACGAATCTCCGACGGCCTTCATTCCGCCACGATGCAGGGCCATTGCCATCAGAATCCGGCGCGGGCGGCGCCGATTCGCTGGCGATGCCACAAGGAGTGGAATATCACTGAGCCTCGCGATCTCAGTCGCCGTTTCCTCGCCGAAAATGCGACCTGCAAGACCGTGCTTGTTGTCGCCGATGATGATGAGAGCCGCTTGCTGACTCCTCGCAAACGCGACTATCGCTTCAGCCGGACGTCCAACAGTGACATTCAGCGTCCACTTGCGATCGGGATCGAAGATCTTGATCTGGTCCGCAACAATCATCCGCTGTGCGTCCTCACGTGACTTCTCGAGCTCCGGCGACATCATCATTCCCTCTACCGCCGGGAACATTACCGGCATCGGCTCTATGACGGTGAGCACGTGAATCTCGACGCTCGCGCTCTCTGCAATTCTTGACGCAGCACCGAATGCAGCTATTGCGGCATCGGAGCCATCCGTTGCTACGATAACGGACTGCGTGCGGATCGCCGGATCACGAACGGACACGTTGTCCAATTCGCTGGTAATCATTTCGACGGCAGTCATATTCACACCCTCCAATTAGGTATCACCAATAGTCGACCGCGGCGCTCTGCTCGCGCGAAGCGCGTTCAGTATCACGGCAAGGTCGACTGCTTCCTGAATTGCCGCCCCGGCGATGGGCACAATCCTGCCCGCTGCGGCGAACGCCATTCCTGCGAGACTTATTGCGAGACCGAACCAGATCGACTGGCGCGCGATACGCATTGTGCGCCTGCTGATCTGGATGCCATTCATGAGGAGCGCCGGGTTGTCGGCGAGCAGAATCACGTCCGCAGACTCCGTCGCGATTCCACGACCATGCGACGCCAGAGCGACTCCAACGGTCGCGGTTCCAAGTGCCGGCGCGTCGTTTGTGCCATCGCCCACCATCACTACGGACTCGCCATTGTCGATCAGCCCTTTGACAACCTCGACCTTATCTTCCGGCAGCATGTCTCCGCGCGCATCTGCTATTCCCGACGCGCGCGCAACAGCCCTCGCATTTTCACTGCGATCGCCGGAAAGAAGCAGAACCCGTTGAATACCGATGTTCCGGAGCGATGAAACGAGCGCCGGAATTCCATCGCGAACCTGGTCTCCGTATTCGACGATTCCTTTCAGCTCGCCGTCTACTGCAACGTAGGCGCGAAGCGCAGACTCGCCGTTTCCTGAATCGTTCTCGCTGATGTCGCGCCGCGTTCCCGGGAAACGCTCCGCGATAAACGACCTGGCACCGATGGCGACACGAAAATCCTCGACGATTCCCATCACACCACGACCCGGCGTTTCAGTCACATCGAGTGCGCGGGGGAGCTTCACGCCTTTGACGATTGCTTCGTCGACGAGAGTGCGCGCAAGCAGATGCGACGATCCCTGCTCAATCGCGCCAGCGAGCTGCAGGATCCGGGTTTCGGCGAGCCCATTGAGAGCAATTACCTGAGTCACGCGGGGCCGGCCGATTGTAATTGTGCCCGTCTTGTCGAAGACGACCGCAGTTGCGCCCGCGAGCGCTTCGAGCGCGCCACCGCTTCGCACCAGAATGTGGTGCTTTGCCGAGCGATTCATTCCACCCAGGATTGCAACGGGTGTCGCAAGTATCAGTGGGCACGGTGTTGCGATCGCGAGAACCGCGAGAATTCTGTCGGGACTTCCCGAGATCGCGTAAGCGATCCCACACACCGCAATCGTAAGAGGTGTGAACCACACCGCAAACCGGTCTGCAATACGTTGAAGCGGCGCCTTGCTTGCCTGCGCTTCGCGAACGAGTGCGACGATTTTTGCGAACTGGCTCTCCTCAGCCGGCGCGCTGGCGCGAACAACAAGTGGGCTTTCTCCATTGATACTGCCACTCATTACGTTCGAGCCAGGATTCACACGGATCGGTACCGGTTCGCCTGTAATCGTGGACGTATCGAGATGCGAGCTGCCGCTCGCAATTTCTCCGTCACACGGCACAATCTCTCCAGGTCTCACCAGAACGTGGTCGCCACGGTGCATTTCGGCTACATCGATTTCCTCTACAGCGCCCGCGGCGTTAACCCGGCGAACACGATGCGGCGTAATGTCCTGAAGCTGACGCAGCGCATCGGTAGCTTTGCCTTCGGCAAATTTTTCGAGCGCTTCGCCACCCGTCTGCATGATGACGATCACCAGGCCGACCAGCGGGTGTCCAAGCACGAGTGAAGCGACGACGGTCATCGACGCAATCACATCTGCTGCGAACTTTCCGCGCATCAATCCGCGGACTGTCAAATACACAACAGGTGCGCCACACAGAATCAGACCGGTCAGCCAGATCTTGTGCGCTGTATCGGCCCCGCCGGGCAGCAACATCGCCGCTCCGCCAAGTGCGGCAGCCAGTGTAGCTGCAATAGGCAGTCGGTAACGCATACCAGGCAGTGATAGGATGGTTACGACCCTGCGCACTCCGTGCATGAGTCGCGTATCAGATATTATCCGGACGCGCGATGCATTTCAGTCAGGATTCCCACCTGGCCACGTGCGGGTTTTCTTGACTTACTCGCACGCATCAATTGGATGAACTTGAGTCACGCCTTGAATCACTCGAATACACCATGACCGAACAAAACACCGACCGCACGCGATCAGTCGACGCCTTCTTCAAGCCAAAGTCCGTCGCGGTGATAGGAGCATCCCGCAAGCTAGGCACGATTTCCGGAGAGGTTCTTCACAACATCATGAGCTATGGCTTCAACGGGCCTGTCTATCCAGTGAATCCAACGTCCCCGGTTGTGCAGAGCATCGTTTCGTATCCGACGGTCGAAGCAATACCGGGCGATGTCGATCTCGCGGTAATAGTTGTTCCGGCAGTTCATGTGATCGAAGTCGCGAAACAGTGCGCAAGAAAAAAAGTGCGTGGGCTGGTGGTGATATCCGCAGGCTTTGGTGAAGCGGGATCAAACGGACGACAAATGCAGGACGAGCTCGTTCAGATTTGTCGCGATGCAGGGATGGCCCTCATCGGGCCGAATTGCATGGGGATCATCACAACCGATCCGGATGTTCGCCTCAACGCGACATTCGCTCCTGTACCGGCACCGCCCGGCAGCATCGGATTCATGTCTCAGAGCGGAGGACTCGGCCTCGCTATCATGGATTACGCCGGCTCGCTCGGGCTCGGGCTTTCTACGTTCGTCTCCGTCGGAAACAAGGCCGATATCTCGGGCAACGATCTTGTGACATACTGGGAGAGCGATCCGCGCACAAAGACCATTCTCCTGTACCTCGAGTCGTTTGGAAATCCCCGAAAATTCTCGAGAATTGCGCGGCGTGTTGCACGATCCAAACCTATAATCGCCGTTAAGAGCGGCCGCTCACCCGCCGGAGCGCGCGCGACGAGCTCGCACACAGGAGCGCTCATCGCCGCATCGGATATCACAGTCGACGCGCTGTTCAGTCACGCTGGTGTAATCCGCACAGATACACTCGAAGAGATGTTCGATGTCGCGGCGCTGCTCGGAACACAGACTGCACCCGCTGGCCGGCGCGTTGCGATTCTCACAAATGCAGGCGGACCTGGAATACTTTGCGCCGACGCGTGTGCTGCAGAAGCACTCGAGGTGCCGCAGTTCTCGAGCGAAACACAGGCGAGACTTCGCAAACTTCTTCCTGCCGAAGCAAGCATCGCGAATCCCGTCGACATGATTGCATCTGCAACATCGGAACAATATCGCGAAGCTCTCGAGATACTTGGCGCGGATCCAGGCATCGATGCAATAATAGTCATCTTCATTCCGCCCCTCGTCACTCGCGCTGAAGATGTCGCAACCGCGATCGTTGACGGCACGCGCGCGCTGAACGGAGCAAAGCCGGTGCTCACTGTGTTCATGCAGTCGCGCGGTATTCCCGATGAGCTGCGCAGCGCCGACATCCGCATTCCTTCTTATTCGTTTCCGGAAAACGCAGCGCGTGCGCTCGCTCGTGTTTCCAGCTACGGCGAATGGCTCGCCAAACCTTCGACAGAACCGGCTCTCACCAATATCGACAGGCAGGCTGCACTTACCGTAATCGAGTCAGCATCGCGTCGAGGTGGAGGATGGCTCGAGCCGGATGAAGTCTGGTCAGTGCTGAAAGCCTATGATCTTCCTGTTCTGAAGCAGCAGATTGTAGCAAGTGCGGCAGAAGTAAAGAAGGCTGCAGATGAGATAGGCGGAAAAGTTGCGATCAAGGGAATCGCGCCAGATCTGATACACAAGACCGACGCAGGGGCCGTTATGTTGAACATCGACCCCGACGACGCTGAGGCTGCTGCCAATGCGATATCGCAGCGCATCGAGCTCAGCGGGTTCCTGGTTCAGCAGATGGCTCGATCGGGAACAGAAATGATCGTTGGTGTTGCGCACGACAAACAGTTTGGACCAGTCGTAGCTGTCGGCGCAGGAGGAGTGATGGTCGAGCTGATCAAGGATGTCGCCGTGCGACTCACACCGTTGTCAGTCGAGGATGCATCGGCGATGGTGCGCGATCTCAAGACATTACCGCTTCTCGAGGGTTATCGCGGATCGCCCAGGCGTGACATAGCCGCGCTCGAGGATGTCATCCTTGGAATTGCTCAGCTTGTGGATGACATCCCCTCTATCGCGGAGCTCGATTTGAATCCCGTTCTAGTGCATGAAACGGGCGCGACGATTGTCGACGCCCGGATCCGCCTGAGCTAACCCTGCGAGAGCGCCTGATAAAGCGAAGGCAGCAACCCGATGAGCCACACGCCGATCGCCGCGATTGCAGCCTGCGATCGCGGCACGCGTGCAACCACCGATAGACCAATCGCAAGCAGGACTATTACCCAGATCGTGAACAGGTCGAGTCCGCCGAGCAGCGTGAGAAGGAATGGATTTGCCGATGCATCCAGGAATCGAGCCGGCCCGATCTGAACGCTGTATCGCCCGGTGATTGATTCAGGCGCAAGCATGAGTCCCTGAAGCGCGTTCACGATCATCTCGATGACGCGCGGAAACTGCGAATACGTTGCGATCATCATTGCGGCACCAAATGCCACGCTTGCGCTGACCAGCCTGGACGCAAGCCAGAGGAGGATTGCCGTAATCACGATTCCGATCGGCATGAACAGGACGTAGCCGACCACAGCGAACTTTTCCATCATACCTTGCTGCGCAGCAATCTGGTCCGGCGTGATGTTCGGATTCTTCGCCGCCATCGCAGCTGCCTGCTTCGCCATCTCTGCATCCATTATCGGCGCGATACCGTTATGAAGTGCGAAGAACAGAATTGCGCTGATGACCATCAATGCGACGAGAGCGAGCCCGAACTTTCCTTCTCGCCGCCTGTCGAATACCGCTGATGGATTGGTGAAGATGTCGACGAAATCTTCCCAGATTCCCGCGCTGGAGGGCGACTGGTTGGCTGTTGCTTCAGTCATTTCGGTTATCTCCGAATAGAAAGCGTGAAGACGGGTCATCCTGCCCGCTGCTAACCTACCACTCTCACTCTCATATCGCTCGGATTTTCTGGAGAGGCACGCCGGTTGCCAGAAACAACTGGTAAAGGGGAGATACTATGGGAAAAAACAAGGACAATGCTGGAAG
>DASUXX010000222.1:0-5112 GCA_036377755.1 Gemmatimonadaceae bacterium | reverse complement strand
GCGCGAACTCGAAGCGCGCGCCCATCGAGGTGAGCGGTTCCGCAATACGCTTCATGGGTCTGCGACTGAGACTCGCATCCCCCTCGAAGCGCGAAGCGAAATTGTGCGCCGCCAATACTCCTGACATGAGTCGCACCGTCGTCCCGCTGTTGCCCGCGTCGAGAGAAGAGCCCGGTGCGTTCAATCCGCTTAATCCCTTCCCGGCGAATTGAAACGACTCGTCCAGATCCGGTATCGATACACCGAGTGATCGGAGCACGCTCGCAGTTGAATTGACGTCCGCAGAATTCAGGATCCCGTTTATCCGGGATCGCCCTTCCGCCAGTGCGCCGAATATCAGTGACCGATGCGAGATCGACTTGTCACCGGGCACGCGGACAACTCCGCGCGCACTCATCTCAGCCAGCCTTCGAGGGCAGTCGCACTGTCCGTTTTATCATCCCGGTATTTCACAATCACTGGCGTCTGCAGCGAAAGACCTTCGGACTCCCCCCATCTGGAGCTGACTTTTCTCGCGCCCGGAACGACGACGGCATCCGCTGGAATCTCGAGCGGTTTCTCTGCCGAGCCGCGATAGACGCGCTCGTTGACGAGATCGAACACGGGAGTGCCGCGTGTGAGAACGACGCCGGCGCCAATGACTGCACCGCTTCTAACGACAGTGCCTTCATATATGCCGCAATTGCCGCCGACAATCACATCATCTTCGACGACAACCGGCGACGCATTGACTGGCTCGAGAACTCCACCAATCTGCGCTGCCGCGCTTAGATGCACTCGCTCGCCGATCTGCGCACACGAGCCCACCAGCGCGTGTGAATCAACCATCGTTCCCGTTCCCACATGCGCGCCGACGTTGATGTACATTGGCGGCATGCAGACAACCCCGGTTGCGACGTATGCCCCGCGGCGAATTGCAGATCCACCGGGAACTACTCTCACTCCATCGTGGATCGTGAAAGCACGCGGCGGATATGTGTGCTTGTCGAAAAAGCGGAACACCGACTTGTCGGTGGACATGTCGGTCAGCGTTCCCGCCTGAAATCCAAGAAGGATTCCACGCTTCACCCATGGAACGGCGCGCCATTGTCCGTCGTCACCTTTTTCTGCCGATCTCACCTCACCCTTCTCGAGTGCGACGAGCAGCTCTTCGACAATTCGCTCCGCTTCTGCGCCTTTGATCCCTTGTGCGATCGCGTCTTCGATGCGAGCGCGCAGCGATTCAGAATCGATCACAGCGCTTCCGCTGTCTTGAGTGCATTCTCCACTGTACCGCGGTGATTTTCGGCGAGCGGAACGAGCGGAAGCCGAACGATGTTCTCGCATTTGCCAAGCATTGCGAGCGCCGCTTTCACAGGGATTGGATTCGATTCGACGAACGCAGCGGATGTCCACGCGGCGAGCTTGTGATCGAGCGCACGTGCAGCCGCAATGTCGCCGTCGTCGAACCGCTCGCACATGCTCGCCACGAGGCGAGGTACGACGTTCGAAGTCACCGAGATGACACCGTCACCACCCTCAGCCATCACGGCGAGAGTAAAACCGTCGTCGCCCGAGAGAACGGTGAAATCGTCGGGCTTGTTGCGAATTATCTCGATGATCTGGGAAAGATTTCCGGATGCCTCTTTCACTGCGGTGATATTCTCGTGCTCGGCGAGTGCGAGAGTGGTTGAAGCTTCAACGTTGCTCCCGGTTCTGCCGGGAACGTTGTACACGATTATCGGCAGATCAGTTGAATCGGCAATTGCCCTGAAGTGCGCCGCAATTCCGCGCTGCGGGGGCTTGTTGTACATCGGCGACGTGTGAAGTAAATGCGTCGCGCCTGCATCCCGCATCTCGCGAGAGAGCTCGATTGCTTTCTTCGTATCGTTCGAGCCTGCCCCGGCAACGACCGGAACGCGCCGATTCACCTGCTCGACTGTGATCTCGACGACGCGTCTATGCTCCTGCGCAGTCATCGTCGCCGCTTCACCTGTCGACCCGCACGGAACGACAAAATGAATTCCTTCCGTGATCTGCCACTCGATGAAATTGCGGAGCGCCTGCTCATCGATTGATCCATCAGATTTGAACGGAGTCGCGAGCGCCGTTCCAGATCCTCGCAGCAGCACGCGTCCCTTTCTATCCATCGGCATTCGAATCATGTGAATCCCAGCACGTCGCGCATTGTGAACACTCCCTTCTTTCCCCGCAGCCAATCGGCAGCACGAAGAGCGCCATCGGCGAATACCCTTCTATCGCGCGCCTCGTGACGCATGGTGATCTGCTCGAACGGTGCATCGAAGATCAGCTCATGAGTGCCAGGGACGGATCCTGTTCTCACGCTGGTCACCGGCACTTCCTTACCCAGATCCTTCTCCATTGCGCGCGTGATCGCGAGCGCGGTCCCCGAGGGCGCGTCTTTCTTTGCGGAGTGGTGTGTCTCCACAAGCGCTGCAGAAAACCCGGAATTCGACATCACACGGGCCGCATCACGGGCAAGCTCGACGAACAGGTTCACACCGATCGAGAAATTCGGCGCCCAGAGTAGCGACGCGCCTTCCTCGAGAACTGCTTCGCTGATCACCGGGAGGGATGCGTACCATCCTGTCGTTCCGACGACTACTGGTACGCCCTCGTGAACGCACGCCATGATGTTACTCACCGCGGATTCCGGTTCGGTGAACTCGATCGCGACGTCCGGATCTCCGAGCGCGCGCCGCGTAATCCCGGCACCATTACGATTGTGCTCGGCGTCGAGCATCGCGGTGAGATGCCAGCCCTTCTCCTGAATCATCTGGCCAATGAGGCGTCCCATTTTGCCGTCGCCAATCAGCGCAATCGCAGGCGGGTTCATTTTGCCTCGTTGCCGAAGAATGCCTCGTGCAGCCTTCGCATTGCCGGATTCACTGCTTCTGCATCGACGATTACGGTGAGATTGATACCAGTTGCGCTGAGCGAGATCATGTGGATCTCGACATCGCCAAGCGCAGTGAGCGCTTTGCCCATCGCGCCTGCAGCATCACAGATTCCCGCCCCGACAATTGCGATGATTCCACGGTTCCGCTCGATGGAAACATCGCCAAGATCGCGCAGGTCTACCAGCAGCGAGTCGAGCCGCGACACATCGTCGATCGTGAGCGAAACAGAGATCTCCGAAGTCGCAACGACATCGACCGAAGTTTTGTGTCGCTCGAAAATCTCGAACACGCGGCGAAGGAATCCGTGTGCCAGAAGCATGCGTGCGGCAGTGACTTTGATGATCGTGACGTCGGTCTTTCCTGCAATTGCGCTTACCGGCCGATGAGGCGCATCGAAAGTGATGCGTGTTCCCTTCCCCTCAGGCTTCCGTGAGTTGTAAATGAAAACCGGAATTCCCAGACGCACCGCTGGAGCGATTGTATTGGGATGCAGAACTTTCGCACCGAACGACGCAAGCTCTGATGCTTCATCGAACCTGATCTGCTCGATGAGCAGTGATCCTTGAACAACTCTTGGATCTGCCGTGAGCATTCCGTCTACGTCGGTCCAGATCTCTATCGCTTCAGCCTGAAGCGCTGCACCAACGAGCGATGCGCTGTAATCGGACCCGCCGCGCCCAAGTGTTGTCGTAACGCCTTTTCCGTTGGATCCGACGAATCCACCCATGACAGGAACCTTTCTTTCCTGCACCAGAGGCAGCAGGATTTCGCGGGAGCGCTCGGCAATCTGCCCGGGCTGTGGCTCCGCTTCCATGAACCTCTCGTCGGTGATCATGACTGTTCGCGGATCCACGTACTCGGAATCGATTCCGATTTTTCTGAAGTATGCAGCAACGAGATTCGCTGACAGTTGTTCGCCCTGCGCTGCAATCGCGTCGAACGAGCGGGGCGTGACATGACCGAGAGTCGATAATGCTTCCGCCAGATGAGCGAGCTCGTCGAACATTGCGCTCAGCTCTGCCGCGACCTCGAGAGCAGCGTCGTCGGTTCCGAGCAACGCTTCGCACTCCTTGAGATGGCGATCACGCAAAGTCTCCACACCGCGAAGCGCGCCAATCAGGTGTCCCTTCCCTGATTGCTCAGCAACCGCGAGCAGCGCGTTGGTGGCGCCACCGAGTGCCGACACGACGACTATCGGATCACGATCGAGACGCCCTCTGACAATGTCCGCAGTGCGGCGGATTGCATCAGCGTCGCCGACAGAAGTGCCGCCGAATTTGACGACGATCACGCGCTGTCGAGCCTTCCGGTCACCGCCAGCAGCTCAGCGTTTAGAACAGAACCGCCGGCAGCGCCGCGGATTGTGTTATGGCCAAGTGCAACCATTCTCACATCGAGAATCGGGTCAGGGCGAACGCGACCGACCGTCACCGTCATTCCTGCCCCGATATCCACATCGCGTTTTGGCTGCGGCCTGTTCGGCTCGTCTGTGACTAGCAGCGGATGCTCGGGACGGCTCGGAAGATTCAGCGTCGACTCATTGCCTTTCCACTCTCGCAGCGCAGCGACAGCATCTTCGGATGTCGCCTTCTCGCGAAACGATGCAGTGATGCAGACGGTGTGACCATGCTGCACTGCAACGCGATTTGTGTGTGAGCTCACTCTCATCGGCGCGCGCTTGACCGCCCCATCTTCGTAGCGGCCGAGCAGTTTTGTCATCTCGCGCTCGAGCTTCGGCTCCTCGTCGGCGATGTAGGGAATGACATTCCCGAGTATGTCGAGTGATGGAACGCCTGGATATCCTGCGCCTGAAACAGCCTGCATTGTCGTGAGAAAAAGCTGCTCGATTCCAAAGCGTTCCTCGAGCGGCGCGAGTGCAACGGCCGCAACAGTTGCGGCGCAGTTTGCATTCGTGACAATCGCGCCGTTCCATCCGCGTTCCTTACGCTGCCTGTCGATCAGCTGAAGATGATCGCCATTCACTTCCGGAATAACGAGTGGAACATCGGGCTCCATCCTGAAATTCTTGGCATTGCTGAGGACGAACTTTCCCGCCTGCGCAAATGCCTTCTCGACGTCACCCGCAACCAATGAATCGAGTGCCGAGAATGTGATAGTGGAGCTGATGCGCGCAGGGTCGACCGGCTGAACGATCAGATCGGCAACAGCTTCAGGCATACTGCCTTCGATCCAGCGCGCTGCTTCGCGATAC
>DASUXX010000221.1:0-6352 GCA_036377755.1 Gemmatimonadaceae bacterium | reverse complement strand
CGATGCTCCATTCCATCACCACCTGCCCACGGGAGATAATCCATCAGGAAGGTGTAGGTTCCGTAGTCATATTGAGCAGGCTCGCCCCACAGGCCGATTTCTTCATCGACGATCCGCCGAACCATCGATGCGAGCGAATCGGCCTCTGATTCTGTGCCGAGATGGTGCAATGACATGCGGTACGTGGATATCCTGCCGCCGACATTACGTGTCCATGTACGCGTCATGAGAGGCCCGATCTGTATCGGTGAATCCAGGAAGTACTGCATGTTCGGCGCAGTGAACACGTTGGCGCGAGCGGCAGGCGCGAGCTGCGTTGCGATCTTCCATCCGGCCGGCTGGTGGATTGTCAGCGTGATCGGAGCCTCTTCCATCCCGCGGGCGAACATGAATGTCGCAGGCATGTTGAGATGCGCGTGCGAGTGATCGATGCTGAGATACGTTCCATCGATGCGGTCGCCCCACACCGTGTAACCAATGCGAACCGTTCCGTCGTGACCCGTTATCGACCACGCATGCGAGTCGATCCGATTTACGCTGAGGGTGCGACCGCGGCCGTCACTTGCGGCAACATCGTAGACATTCTTGGCAAAGTTCGAGGGGGCGTATCGGCCTGGTGACGATCTGCTCATGTGCGCTTCCAGGCCAGACCCTCGAGGCACCCCGCGAAAGGTCACGATCACTCTGGCCTCGTGCTGATCGTGCTTTGGAAACGAGATCTCGTATTCGACGCTGCGCTGCGCTGAGAGCGCAGCAGGAATCATCGAAAGCAGGAGAAATGCGGCGGCTTTGGATCTCAAACGGGATGCTCCATTGGGGTCAGCTTAAATTTGACTGCAGAACATGACTGATTCCACAGCGACCACCCCCGCCGAGCAGGCGCAGCCAAAGCGAAAGCATTCCCCGGCCCATCGCGCGGAGTTCGTCCTCGCGCGATCACTGGAGAAAGCGGTGTCGTTCATGCCTGAAGGCGCGGCCGACAGCTTTGGCGCAACTGTTGGGCGCACGCTTCACGGTCTCGGTATCCGGCGTGAGACAGTGGATGAAAATCTGCGAATCGCTTTTCCAGACCAGACCGACGAATGGCGCGAGAAGATCAGAATCGCCGCATATGAGCATCTAGGTCGCGAAGCCGCAGCAATGCTGAGATTGTCGAAGCTCGACTCTAATGCGGTCGTAAAGCGGACCGTTACGCACGGATGGGACGAGCTCAAGGAAGCTCTGTCATTTGGGCGCGGCGTTCTGCTTGTCACGGGGCATTACGGAAACTGGGAGATCGCAGCTGCGACAGTTGCATCCCGTGGAATTCCGATCGCTGCGATTGTCAGGCGACAAGGCAATCGTCTCGTCGATGAAAGACTTCAGGAGCTGAGACGCAATCTTGGAGTCGAGACCATCTATCAGGGCCAGGCTCCAACGCGCGTTCCGCGAATACTGCGCGCTAATGGTGTAGTCGGAATCGTCGGCGACCAGGATGCGCGCAGGTCCGGTGTATTCGCGCCATTCTTCGGGCGCCCCGCATCGACGCATCGCGGTCCGGCATTGTTTGCGCTCCGTCTCAACGCGCCGGTGTTCTCATGCATCGCGCGGCGGCTCCCGGGAGACAAAGTGCAATATGAAGTGCGCGGCCGTCACGTCGATGTGCAGCGAACTGGAAATCTCGATGCTGACGTTCTCGCGCTGACTACCGAGCTGTCACGCCGTCTCGAAGAAGAAGTCCGCCGCGCACCCGAGCAATACTTCTGGTTTCATAAGCGCTGGAAAACCCGCCCTCTCGATGAGGACTGAGGAATCAAGGACCTTGAGGATTAAGGATGCTCTGGACTTGTATGAGGATTAAGGACCCGTTGACTATAAGGCCTCAGGACACTCCGCCGCACATACGAACTGCGACTAATTGAGGGACGAAGACACTCGAGGAAGGAGGGACGATGACTCGTATTGGAACCTTGTTCCTCATACCTCAAGGGCCCTCATTCCGCATTTAGTCGTAGTTCGTATGTGCGGAAATGTGTCCTGAGACCTTATAGTCAACGGGTCCTTAATCCTCATACAAGTCCAGAGCATCCTTTATCCTCATGAAAGTCCTCGGATCCTTGGTCGAAGGACCACTGAGGACTAACGAGGACTAACGAGGACTAACGAGGACTAATGAGGACTAACGAGGACTAACGAGGACTACTGATCGGAGTCCTCGCCGCCGACGGGTGGTCTGCCCGGTAGAGCCATTCGCGCGTAGAAATCGTTCGTGAAGGTTTGAACTGTTTCGACGGCCCATTTCGCGCAGCCCGCGCCGAGACATCGATCAGGAAACCATGGGCGGCGCGATGACACCAGCGGAGAAGGCGCGAACTTCTGCGCGAGTCTCGACTCGAGCGTGTGACGCTTGCCGCGCTCGTCATCCCATTCTGCATCGTAGCTGAGCAGTGCATCGCGAAGTCGTATCAGGCTTTCAGCATCGAGATACGGCATGCGCGCAGGATTGTACTGGTCAGCATCTGCGACAGCGAGCGCTAACTGATAGCGCTGAAGAACCTGCACTCGCGAAATTCGCGGCCAGGCTTCGACGAGAAGATCCAGCTCGCGACGAACATGCGGCTCGCCCGACTGACTCAGCTTTCGTACTTCGAGATAGAGCTCGTTGATCGACGCCGAGAGATACGCGACACTCGAAAGCACTGCCGCTGTGACGAACGCTCGATACATCCACTTCTCATCCTGCGGAACATCGCCGCCGAGTTCTTCTATCTTGCCCGCATTCTGCGCGAAGTGGTGCGCCGATATGATGTGATGACGTGAAAGGCGATCCCTGCTCCACGTTGCATCCTCACCCGCGAGTCCGGCTTTCCCACCACGCGGAACGCCGCGCCGCTTTCCCAGCTTGCGACGCTCCTTCCGCGGCGGCTCGTCGTCATCGACGGGACGCGAATCCTTGGGCTCGAGCTTGAGTGGCTCGCTCAATGACACTTCCTGCCTGAAGGGTCCCACACGCGCCGGTTCACATCGAGGAAAGATGTACGATAGTCACCATTGCCGAGTGTGACGATGAGAATTCCCCAGTGACCTTGAATCTGCACTTCAGAATTCTTCGCGACGTTCTTTCGGATTCCCGTCATTCCGCCGCCGCCTGTTCCGGCAATGATCTGCTCCATGCCATTCAATGTATCGAGTACGCCCGCAGCATTCATGGGCAGGAAGCGCTCATAATGGTGATCATGCCCGTTCAGGACGAGATCAACTCCATGTTCTGCCAGAATCTTCCACAGCCCCTGCATCGCGGGGCTCGACCCATGGGCACCTGAGCTGAACCGGGGGCGGTGAAAATAGGCAACAGTGCAGAGCTTGTTGCTCGAGCGGAGATCCTTGATGAGCCACTGTTCCTGCCGTGCGCGATCGAGTCTCGAATAAAAAATCGGGATCTCGCTGTTCAGAACCACAGCATGCCAATCACCGATGTCGTAACTGTAAAAGCCCTTCGATGGAGGGCCCGCTCGCTCGCCAAAGTATCGATAATACGCAGCTCCCCTCGATGACTGCGAGTCGTGATTGCCGATCGCAGGACGCAGCACTTTCATGATGCGCTTGTTCGGATCGCCCCATGATGGTCCGAAACATCTCACGTAATCGCGATCGAGACCTGCTGGATACGCATTGTCGCCGAGTGTGAACGCAATGCTCGTTACTCCTGCGGCACTGTCGGCCTTGAGAAGGCTGTCGACCAGTATTGCAGTCTCTTCATCGCCGCCGTCTCCGCATTCGGCGATGTCGCCCACGCCGACCATCACCCTCGCGCCACTGGAGGCCACCTGCGCTGCAGGAGCATGAGCGGGCGGCGTGGTCTTGTGCTCAGGCGGCTTGCATGCAGCGCACGTAAAAACGATGACGAGTGCGTGCGCTGCAAGCCGCATTGTTAATCGTTACGCCTCAGTAAGCGAAGCCGAGGCTGACGATGATCTTTCTGTTGCTGTTGTTCGTAAGGAGAACGTTGACATTCGTCGCATCCTCGACTGCAGCAACCCAGAATCCGCCACCTATTGCGCTGTGCCACCCGCCTGGTGAATCGCCGTCGACGTAAACGCGTCCCGCGTCAGCGAACCCAAGGGCGCCAACTTTCGTCGGAGTAATGAACGGGAAACTGAATAGAGGGACCCTCAGCTCAGCGGAGCCGAACACAGCTGCATCGCCCGCAAATCTTTGGCGATGTTCCGTTCGATACGAGCTGCCCCCGCCAAGAAATGCTGCATCGAAATATGGGAAGTCACCGAACAGTTTCTTTCCGCCGCCGCGAACTGCGATGACTGGCTTGGTCAGGAATGGAATGGTGACATATCCGATCGCAGTACCCTCGAGCGACTCGTATGCGCTTTCGACATCCCATGTCGCGGGATAACCCGCGCCTGCGAGATCGACGATGAATCGCGGCTTGGTAGAATCGGGAAGGATGCGGCTCTCATAATGCAAAGCGAGCTCTGCTCCGGCCTGACCGAATTTCGCGAAGCCGTATGGGCGTGTGAGCGCAAGGAATCCGGTGCTGTCAGTGTTCGTGTACCGAACAACGGGGCCAAGTGTGATATCGCTTCCCGGTGCGAACGAGAATCCGAGGCCCGGCTTGAACGTCCACATCTTCTGCTTCACGTCGAAGAAAGGATCATCATCCTCCGGCACATCGTTGCCGAACCCGCGGAACTGGATCACTTCGAGCTGTGACATCTGGGCCGTCATGGGCAGATGGAAGTCCGAGCTCGCGAATCGCTTGTCGGCAATCAGGTTGAACTTCCATCCCCTCGTGCCTGTGGAGAAGGCAGCATCGGCCTGAACCATGTTCGCATATGGATATTTCCTGAAGCCATACGCATATCGCGCGATTCCAATTTTCGGAACCAATCCAAGCCCGTGTCCTGTCTTCAGTCCAAAGACGGGCTTGATCTTCGCGCCGTAATCCTTGTCAGGTGGCACCAGCGTGCCAAATGCATGCACCCATGGACGACGATTGTAGTAAGCGTTGAGCGCATCGACGTAGCTGTGCTCTTCGAGAACGCTGTCCGGCCGGTACACGACATCCGTAACAGTCCCTTCGTCATACAGCTTTGTCGTTCCGCGCCTTCCACCGACAACAGATTCGTCCGTGAATGTATTCGTTCCGTTGCCGCCAATGATTCGCACGGGAATCGTCGTATTGACCGCTCCACTGATCGTCGCTCTGTCATCGCCCCCGTGGAGATAGACGCGAATCTCGCGCGTATCCGCGGGATCGAACGTGCGATCGAAAAACGGCGATCCATCACCGGACTGCAGCTGAACGCGAACGGTTCCGTTTGCGTTGCGATTTACCGTTGCGACTTCACCTGCATCGGTGCCATGTACATCTGCAACCTTGAACAGCTGCGTGTAATAGCGCATCGCAACCGAGTGCAAACTGTCGCGACGAGTGCGAAGAATCGGGATGAGGTCCGTAGAACCTGCAGCGTACTCCTTCGGCATCGCAGCAATTGTCTGATCGATCACCGCGTCCGTGATTTCACGCTGCAGGCTTCGAGCTGTCGAATCCCACACTGATCTGTCGAGAGAGCCAAGGAGACGCCGGTCGAAGTTGGTTGCGTTCTCGAAAAGTGCCGACGGATTGGGATAGCGCGCCTCGAACTTTACGAGCGCAGGTGCGGCAACACGCGCAAGCCCGAGCAGCATTCCTTCATAGTCGAGGAATACCTTGTCGCGATCGCGCGCGATCGGCTGAAACACCCCGCCGGGTGTGAGCTGCGCCCAGCGCCACTGGTCCGCGTGCCTGTCGTTATCGCCAAGTACCATGTCGACCATCCGCGTGCGCAGCAGCGTGCGCGCATCGACGCGAACTCCCGGATCCTTGTTCAGGGTATCGAGGAGCTCTTCAGCGTCGAGTATCTCGACAGCATTCGCGAAATGCGCGGCGCCCGTTGGCGGAATTGTCGGATACGATTCGATCGATCCGGCAAGCCCGGCAAACTCCTTCCTGAATTCACCGAGATTGGGATCATCTCCCATGACAACGAGAGTCTGTCCAGGATGCAGCGCGCCGCTCAGATCGACCATCGGAACCGAGGCGGCGTTTGCACCAGGATGCGATGCACTTCCCGCGTCGCGAAAGATCGAATAGACCAGGCTTCCCTTGAAATCATCGGGAAGGTTTACGCCTTCCTTATAGATGGGACGAAACGTGTACTCGACACTGTCGGATGTTGAAAGGCGGAGTGATCGAGTCTGCTTTCCACCGCTGACCCGGAGCGCTTTTACTCCACCAGCGAATGTGGAGAGATGAAGCACAGGCAGTCGGACAGGGCGCGTCCACAAATCCCGGTAATTGTCGCCAAGCATCGCG
>DASUXX010000220.1:0-2228 GCA_036377755.1 Gemmatimonadaceae bacterium | reverse complement strand
CGCGCCTCGGGATACAGCGTGTCAGCGACCATCGATCCGCGCGAATCCACCCTGAAGTAGAATCCGTGCAGATGCATCGGGTGCCCGCGGATGCTCGCATTGATGACTCTCCAGCGGAGAGAGTCGCCGATATTAGCGTGGATGCGCTCGGTGAACGGCCATGACTTCCCGTTAATCGTGAATGCTCTTTCGTACGTGGCGCGATCGATCGAGTCGCCCCAGATGTTGATGACCATGATTCGATCCGGTGGGACGGGACCAGGTGGGTCTACTACAAATGCTCCCGCGATCTGCTCCCGCTCTCGTCCTCCCGCGACGACTTTGCCAAGCCTTGCGTAGTACAGAAACGTTCCGGGTGATGTCGCGCGGAACGTGAACTTCCGCGTCTCACCGGGCTTGAGCGCAACGCTATCGGGTTTTGCCGGGCGTGCCTCGAGACCGCGAACCCAGATCGTCGAATCTGTCAGGTCGTTGCGAACAGTTGCCGAGACCGTTGTTCCGGTTCGAACGCGAATGAGCGGGCCCGGGATGTTCGGCGCTTTTCCTTCTTCGGAGAACGCGGCGACATCGACATGCGGCCCGTCCGCCGCTTCGGGAAACCACCTCCCGATCGAAACGACGAGGCGGATCTTGAGAGTGTCGTTTTCAAGAGTCCCTGCCGGCGTGCGGTTGTCGTTCGCCTCGACCGACGGAAGCTCGGACGAGCGTGTAGCGCTGATCAATGTGAGAAGAGCAACTGCTGCGAGGCGTTGCTTCATTGACCGACCCTGTGAGGACTTCGTGAATCTGTATTCACATTTACGGGAACGCCACTGTTTAAGTTGTATCCGTGAACCAGGATCAAATCGCCTCGCGCCGCACTTTCGCCATCATCAGTCACCCTGATGCGGGGAAAACCACCCTCACCGAGAAGCTCCTTCTATATGGAGGAGCGATTCACCTCGCGGGCTCCGTAAAGGCGAGGCGCGCAGCACGCCACGCAACATCCGACTGGATGAAGCTCGAGCAGGAGCGCGGAATTTCCGTCACATCCAGCGTCATGCAGTTCCAGTACGACGGCTATCACGTCAATCTCCTCGACACCCCGGGCCACGAAGACTTTTCCGAAGACACCTATCGCACACTCGTCGCCGCCGATTCGGCAGTGATGCTTCTCGACAATCGCCGCGGCGTTGAAGAGAGAACGCGGCAGCTGTTCGACGTCTGCAAGAAGCGGCGGATTCCAATCTTCACTTTCGTCAACAAGTGCGATCGTGCTGGCGAAGATCCTCTCAAGCTCATCAGCGATGTCGAGGCCGATCTCAACATCAAGTGTCATCCCATTACGTGGCCGATATTTCGTGACGGGATCTTTGTCGGTGTATATGATCGCCGAAGAAGGCTGATCAATCTCTTCAGCCGCGACGAAGAGCACGGGGCAACGCGAGCAGAAGTAACCGCGGGGTCACTCGAATCACCTGATCTCAAAGAATTGCTCGGCGAAGCTTCACACGAGCAGCTCATTCACGACATCACTCTTCTCGACGAAGCAGGGCATCCGTTCGAGCACGATGAGCTTCTCGCGGGGGATCTGTCGCCCGTTTTCTTTGGCAGCGCGCTCACGAATTTTGGACTCGAGCCGTTTCTCAAGGAATTTCTCGAGCTTGCACCAGCACCGCTGCCTCGCGAATCAACGGTTGGTATGGTGCAGCCAACAGACGATGCGTTCACCGGGTTCGTTTTCAAGATTCAGGCAAACATGGATCCCAAGCATCGCGACCGAGTTGCGTTTGTGCGGGTGTGTTCCGGAATGTTCGAGGCGGGAATGCAGGTCAAGCAGGTGCGCACTGGAAAGCTTCTGCGACTGTCTGCACCGCAGCAGTTCATGGCGAGAGAAAGAACTGCGATCGAGACTGCGTGGCCCGGCGACGTGATCGGCGTTATGGATCGCGGAAATCTCAGAATAGGAGACACGCTGTCTGGCGACGGCGATCTTGAGTTCTCAGGGATTCCCCGATTTCCTCCCGAACATTTCGCGCGCATCATCGTGCGTGATCCGATGAAGCGAAAGCAGCTCGACACGGGTCTCAGACAGCTTACAGAAGAAGGTGCCGCGCAGGTATTCTTCACGTCCGGCACTGAAACAACGAGTCCCACGCCAATCGTAGGTGCAGTAGGATTACTGCAGTTCGACGTGATGCTGTTTCGACTGGAGAACGAGTACGGAGTTCCGTGCAAGCTCGAGGCTT
>DASUXX010000219.1:0-2996 GCA_036377755.1 Gemmatimonadaceae bacterium | reverse complement strand
CAGGAGATTCGATTCAGACTCTCAAGGCGGGTGTGATGGAGATTGCGGATGTATTCGTCATCAACAAATCCGACCGTCCTGGCGCTGACAGATTGAGAAACGACGTCGAGCTGATGCTCGGACTGCGAAACGGAGCCGGTTACGCGAACATGCCGGCGCACCATGGCGTCGATTTGAAGCGGATGATGAACCCGAGTCGCGTCGCGCGCGAGGCGGCGCACGCGGATATGCCGGATGTGTGGACACCTCCCGTACTACGAGCCGTTGGTGTGAAGGAGGAGGGAATCGACGAGATCGTCGACTCCCTCGACAGGCACTTCAATTATCTTGAGCGAACGGGCGAGCTCAGAAGCAGAAGGCGCGAGCGAATCGTCGAGCGCGTGGTTGAAGTGGCGGAGCGTCGAATGCGCCGCAGGTTGTGGGTGAGCAGCCCGGTGATGCAGTGGCTCGATGATCGCGTTGATGATCTGGAGGGTGGCGCGACCACTCCTTATGCCGTTGCAGACCAGCTGCTCACGAAATTCGGAGATCTCGTGAAGGGAGAGACACAGTGACTACGATAGATCCGGCATCGAGACAGGATTACTCCATCGAGCTCGAGGAACAAGAGCGCGAGAACGAGCGACTGCGTTCAGAAGTCGCGGATTGGAGACGAAAGTACGAATCGGCGAAGAAGCGCGACATTGCGTTCACCAATTCGGAGAAAGAGGTGCAGCCGCTCTACACGAGTCTCGACGTTGGCGGGTTGCATGAAGCCGATCTCGGATTGCCTGGCTCATATCCATACACGAGAGGTATTCACTCCACCGGATACCGCGGCAAGCTGTGGACAATGCGTCAGTTCGCGGGATTCGGCAGCGCGCGCGATACCAACGAGCGATACAAGTTCCTTCTCGCACATGGACAGACCGGTCTCTCAGTAGCGTTCGACTTCCCGACGCTCATGGGATACGACTCCGATCATCCGCGCTCGGAAGGTGAAGTCGGAAAGTGCGGCGTCGCGATCTCCAGTCTCGCGGACATGGAAGTTCTCTTCGACGGTATTCCGCTCGACAAGGTCTCGACGTCGATGACGATCAACGGGCCCGCTGTCATTCTCTATTGCTTCTACCTCGCCGCTGCCGAGAAGCAGGGAGTGAAGCTCGAGCAGCTTCGCGGAACAATCCAGAACGACATTCTCAAGGAGTACATGGCGCAGCATGCATGGGTTTATCCCATCGAGCCTGCCCTGAGACTCATCGTGGATTGTTTCGAATGGTCCGCGCAGCACGTTCCGCAGTGGAATACCATTTCGATCTCCGGCTATCACATCCGCGAGGCAGGTGCGACCGCCGCGCAGGAGCTCGCATTCACGCTCGCGGACGGATTCACTTATGTCGAGCGCGGCATTGCACGCGGCCTCGACGTCGATTCATTCGCCCCGAGACTCTCGTTCTTCTGGGACATTCACAACGATTTCTTCGAGGAGATCGCAAAGCTTCGTGCGGCGCGTCGCATCTGGGCGCGACATATGAAGGAGAGATACGGCGCAAAGGACCCGCGCTCTCTCGTGATGCGATTCCATTCTCAGACTGCTGGAGTGACACTCACAGCACAGCAGCCGATGAACAACATCGTGCGCGTTGCGTATCAGGCAATGGCTGCAGTACTCGGCGGCACGCAGTCCCTGCACACGAATTCGATGGACGAGACGCTCGCGCTTCCCACTGAAGAGTCAGTGCAGGTTGCACTGCGCACTCAACAGGTACTCGCATATGAGACCGGTGTACCGAATGTCAGCGATCCTCTTGGCGGCTCATACTACGTTGAAGCGCTCACCACTCAGCTCGAGGACGAAGCTGAATCGCTCTTCCGGCAGATCGACGAGATCGGTGGCGTTGTACGAGGTCTCGAAACGGGCTGGCTGCAGCGAAAAATTGCCGAGTCTGCGGCTCGGCAGCAGTGGGAGATCGAACAGCATCGACGAGTCATTGTCGGCGTGAACGAGTTCGTCACCGACGAGCCGGAGCTGACCATTCCTTTGCTCAAGATCGGCAATACCGATGAAGAGCAGCGCGAAAGACTTGCTGAGCTGCGACGCACGCGCGACAACGCGCTTGTGCAACAGCGACTCGAGCGGCTGCGACAGGCAGCGCGCGCAGACGAGAACATGATGCCTCGCATTCTCGATGCGGCGCGCGCGTACTGCACGCTCTACGAGATTCGAGCGGCAATGGAAGACGTATTCGGCGCTTACCGCGAGCCGGTTTTCTTCTGAAGAAAGGCCAATGGTGGGAGACGTATTTCGACTCCCATTATCTGCTCGAATACGAGCCGATCTTTACCCTCACGCGCGACAGGCAGGAAGTTGCGCGGCTGATCGATCTCCTTGGTCTGCCTGCAGGTTCTCGCCTTCTCGATGTACCCTGCGGACAGGGCAGACATTCGCATCTGCTTGCTGAAGCAGGGTACGCCGTTGAAGGTCTCGATTACTCGGAGCACCTTCTCCGTGTCGCACGCAAACGTGGAACCGGGCCATTGCTGCACTACACGCGCGGCGACATGCGAAAGCTTCCATCGCGATGGACCGGCAGGTTCGACGCAGTCGTGAACCTCTTTACATCGTTTGGATTTTTCGACGATCCGAGCGACGATGTCCGAGTGATTCAGGAATTCGCCCGAGTGCTCAAGCCTGACGGGATTCTCGTGTGGCACGGCGGAAGCCGTGATGGTGTAATGTCTCGCTTTCTTTCACGCGATTGGTGGAGAACGTCAGACGGCACGATCATCGCGCACGAGCGATCGTTCGATTCATTGTCCGGAATTCTGACGATTGAATCATCGTGGAGCGGTGGAAAGAAACGCCCCGGTAAGCGAACGCATCGAATCCGTCTGTACACGGCGACAAGACTTGCCGAGATGTGCGCGGACGCAGGACTGATCGTGTACGAAGCCTGGAGCGGATTCGACGAAAAGCCGCTCACTCGCAAATCCGGCGAAATGCTGCTCGTCGCAAA
>DASUXX010000218.1:0-6691 GCA_036377755.1 Gemmatimonadaceae bacterium | reverse complement strand
GCTATCAGCACTACCACCCAACTACATAGACTAGAACTTCGGCAGGCATCTCACCCACAACCGCTTTCGCTCGTGGTGCGAGTGCAAGTATGTATCGCCCGCCCTTCGTCGCTGCGAGCGCTTTTCCTGAACCAATTGTGTAAGTGCGCGCAGATGAGTCGGGAACGATTCCAGCTTCTCGCGCAGTGATTACGCCTCGCGCGCTTTCGATCGCGAGCTTGCGCCCACCAGGCGCAATATTGATCGATGGAGCACCCTGAAGATCAACCGGTGATGCCATCTCGAGAGTCGGCCCGTTTATCCATTTCGGAGCAGCCGGTCCCGATCCGGCTGGCAGCGATGTATGAAACGCACCCGTCTTTGGATCGAGCGAAGCCCACGTTTCCGATGCGGCATCGTCCGTTGCCGATGCGGGAGAGTTCCCAAGGGCGATGAGCGAGCCGTCGGACGTCCATCGCACGCGCCAGCCAACCGCAACCGGATACATCTTCGGCGCTGCATCGTCACTTGCGCCTGTAGCGCGCGCATCGGCTGGAACCTGGATTGTCCCAGCCTGCGCGATTGCGCGAGACATGGTCATGCCACTCGACGGAAACGACGCGGTTCGAACTGTTGCAGTGTCCAGTCCGGCCTTTCGCGCAACGTTGATGAACATCGATGCAGGAATGCTGTCTTCTCCGCCCGCACTCATTACGAACGCTCGAGAAAAGGCGATCGTGTTCCAGTCGGGTGAGACAGCCACATCCCATACGCTGTCCATTCGCGCCTGAAAGTTTTTCGTTTCGCTCCCGTAGAAGAAGCTGTTGGGAATCGGCTCTGCCTCCACGCCGACGGGATCCACTACCGCGAGAATCGAAGCGCTGTCGCCCGATAGCATCCACTTCACTTTCGACGACATGCCATACGTCGCCTGATTGACGCGGACAGATGTGATTACTGGTGCTGCTCGCGAGACAACAGTGCTGTCAGCCGAACTGCGCTGGCTGCTTTCCGCACATGCCGTGACTGCGGCGACAACGAGAAGGAGTTTCTTGCGCATGGCAGATGAAATTGCGCGCATTTCTGTCCATTGCAACTAAATGGCCACTCATGACGACAAAACCGGGGCTTGGCACCGATGCACACCGATCAGACCGATGCGCACTGGAAATCAGAAAACAAAAACCAGATCAGGCACGGACACTCACGGACAAACACGGGCACTCACGGACGAAATGGAGAGCCCATCGCACATGCGACGATCGAGCTCCAATTTCTTGGGATTTTTGTTTTTCTGGTCCCTCTTTGATCTATTGGTTTTGTCCGTGCGTGCCCGTGTTTGTCCGTGAGTGTCCGTGCCTGCACCTGGTTTGCAGTTTCGGTGTGCACCGGTCTAATCGGTGTGCATCGGTGCCGAGCCCGGGTTCTTTTAGACTCCGAAAAACTGAATGCCGGTCAGCCGCACACTACGAGGTTTCGCCCGCTTCCCTTCGCCCTGTAGAGCGCAGCATCCGCAGCACGGAATAAATCCTCGACGGAATCGAGTCCTGTCGATGGATAAGTCGCCACACCGATACTCGCAGTAACACGAACATCCTGGCGACCACCAACACTGAAGCGGTGCGTCGCAAGTCGATCGCGAATACGCTCGGCAAATGCCATCGCACCCTGCTTCCCCGTCTCCGGAAGTACGATCACGAATTCTTCACCACCGTATCGCGCGACAGTGTCGACACTTCTCACTGCGCGCTGAAGAATTGACGCAACCGCGAGAAGAACATCATCGCCCGCGAGGTGACCGTATGTGTCGTTGATGAGCTTGAAGTGATCGAGATCGAGCATCAGCATCGCCAGCGGAGCGTTGTATCTCCGTACGCGCTCCATCTCGGTAACGAGCCTGATCGTAAGCGCGCGACGATTCACGAGCTGAGTAAGCGGATCAGTCTGTGCGAGCGCTTCGAGACGATGATTGTCCGCACGCGTTGTCTCGATCGCATGCGCGCGCTGAATCGCGGCGACACCACTCTTCACGACAGTTTCAGCGAATTGCACATCGCTCGCCTCGAACTTCGGCGTCTCGTTGGTGCGACGCAGGAGAAACACGCCGCCCTTTGATTCGTCGAGCGGAAACGGCAGCGCCATCACCGACCTGATGTTGACGTGTGTTCCTTCCCGCTCCCACTTCTCCCACATCGGCTTGTAGAGCGGGCAGTGCCTCAGATCGGGGATGAGAACGGGGATCTGACCGTGAAGGGCCGAGATGACTTCGGGATACTTGTCGAGCTCGATCTCGAGATCGTGCAGATGCGGCTGCTCGAATGCGGTCGCAACGACACCGGTGCGATCACCTGGATTTGCAAGAATGACAGACGCGTGCGAAAGATTCAGGGCACGAGCCAGGCGGCGAACGAGCAGATGGAAAATCTCCTCAGTCGGGAGATTTCCCATCACTTCGTTCAGAACCTCAACAAGATGCCTCCGCGACTCCTCCGACTCACGAAAGCGCTGAAGCTCAGCTTCGGCTTTCCTGAGCGCAGCGCGCAGTGCCTGCACCTCGTTGCCTGAGTCCTGTCCCAATTCGAGACGCCTCCATCAACAGAATTATTCGGAGTCTGAAACCGCCGACTCCTCACCGGTAAGGACGGCAGAATCGTCCCCCGCCTGATCCTCATCATCCTCAGGAATCACGCGGGCGACGGCAGTCAGCACATCCCCTTCATCCAGATTGACGAGTCTGACCCCCTGTGCGATACGCCCTGTCACCCGAATCTGGGCTACTGATGAACGTATGATTACGCCAAGCCGGGTGATCAGCATGATTTCGTCCTCTGGAAGGACCTCCATCACGCCCACCACGTCGCCCGTCTTCTCAGTACGGTTGACGGTGATGATACCCTTTCCACCGCGCCTCTGGACCCGGTAATCGTCGATGTGAGAGCACTTGCCAAGCCCGCGCTCCGTAACGACGAGAATCGTCGCCTCACGCTTGATGACCACCATTCCGACAACGCTGTCGTCCTTTCTTAGCCCGATTCCCTTCACACCAGTCGTGTCACGACCCATTTCGCGAACATCCTGCTCATGGAATCTCACTGAGAGTCCATGCTTGGTCGCGAGCACGATATCGTTGGTGCCGCTCGTAACCTGCACATCGATCAGCTCGTCACCCTGCTCGATCTTGATCGCCTTGATACCAGTCGCGCGCACATTCGAGTACTGGGAGAGTGCCGACTTCTTCACCGTTCCATTCTTGGTGCAGAAGAGCAGGAACTGAGTCTCACTGAACTCGCGCACCGGGACCATCGCCTTGATCTGCGTATCCGGATTCACGTTGATCAGGTTGACGATCGGCTTGCCCTTCGATGCGCGCCCCGCCTGCGGGATCTCGTGCACCTTGAGCCAGAAGCACCTGCCATCGTCGGTGAAGCACAGGATGTAATCGTGCGTCGAGCCGATGAAGAGCTTCTCGATGAAGTCTTCATCCTTGAGACCCGCACCGCTCAAGCCGCGGCCACCACGCCTCTGCTTGCGATATGTCGACACCGACGTGCGCTTTATGTAACCCGCATGCGAGATCGTGATCACCATGTCTTCTTCGGCGATCAGATCCTCGATAGTGAACTCACCTTCGTCACTCGTGATCTCCGACCTGCGCTCATCACCGAATTTCTTCACGGTCTCATTGAGCTCGTCACGAATGATCTTCATGCGGCGCGGACGCGAGCCGAGAATGTCACGCAGATCCTTCACGAGAGCGCGCACTTCCTTGAGCTCAGCCTCGAGCTTTTCGATCTCGAGACCGGTGAGCTTGGCGAGACGCATGTTGAGAATCGCTTCTGCCTGCCGCTCGCTGAGCTTGAACTTCTTCTGAAGCTGTGCACTCGCGGTTGGAGTATCCTCCGCTGCGCGAATGAGCTTGATGACCGCGTCGATATTGTCGACTGCGATCTTGAGTCCTTCGAGGATGTGCTCGCGCTCGAGTGCCTTGTCGAGATCGAACTGCGTGCGACGCACAACCACTTCATGCCGGTGATTGATATAGTGCTCGAGCACTTCCTTGATCGGCATGATCTTCGGCACGAGCTGGCCCGTGAACGGATCAGGCACCAGCGCAAGCATGATTACGCCGAACGTGGACTGCATCGCTGTGTGCTTGTAGAGCTGGTTCAGCACGACGCGCGGAATTGCATCGCGTCTCAGCTCGATCACCACGCGCATTCCATCCTTGTCCGATTCGTCGCGGAGATCAGCGATACCCTCGAGCTTCTTGTCCCGCACCAGCTCGGCGATATCCATCACGAGCTTCGACTTGTTGACCTGGTACGGAAGCTCGGTGACTACGATCTGTGACTTGTTCGAGCTTTCCTTCTCCTCGATGACAGCGCGAGCGCGCATGACGATCTTGCCGCGACCGGTTTCCTGATAGTCCTTGATGCCGGCGCGGCCATAGATGTATCCGCCAGTCGGGAAATCAGGACCCTTTATGTGTTTCCTGATGTCAGTCGGAGTCAGCTCGGGATTGTCGATGAGCGCGATGGTGGCGCTGACGACCTCTGAGAGATTGTGAGGCGGAATGTTGGTCGCCATTCCAACTGCGATGCCTGACGATCCATTGATAAGAAGATTCGGAACCGCCGATGGAAGAACCTTGGGTTCCTGAAGACGATCGTCGAAGTTGGGCGCGTAATCGACAGTGTTCTTGTCGATGTCCGCGAGCATCTCCATCGCAATGCGAGTGAGACGTGCCTCGGTGTATCGATATGCCGCTGCCGGGTCGCCATCTACGCTTCCGAAATTGCCCTGGCCATCGACGAGCGGATAGCGCAGCGAAAAATCCTGAACCATTCGCACGAGCGCGTCGTAGACCGACGAATCGCCGTGCGGGTGGTATTTGCCGAGCACATCGCCAACGACCGTTGCGGACTTTTTGTAGGGTCGCCCGGGAACGAGACCGAGCTCGTTCATCGCATACAGAACGCGTCTGTGGACTGGCTTGAGGCCATCGCGAACGTCGGGCAGTGCGCGCGACACGATGACACTCATGGAGTAGTTAATGAAGGATTCCTTCACCTCGTCATGAATGAGGCGCGGAAGGATCCGCTCGCGGTTATTGGGCGCGGTCATTTGGCTTTTCTTCGGGCTGCAATGGTGGGAAAAAACAACCCTCAAATATAGCCGATTTGAGGGGGTTCCCGCAACAGAAAGATCAGCCTTTAACCTATTGTCTCTAAACCATTTACGGGCGTCCCGCGCTTGCCGTTCAGGCCTCCCGGACGCGGCCCGTTTACAGGCCCCTTGAGCTCAGCCGCCGACGCCGCGATGAGCCTCTCGAACTCCATCGGCGGGAGGGGGCGGGAAACGTAGAAACCCTGGCCAAGCGTGCAGCCCAGCATCCTCAGCCGGTCCCACTGCGCCTTGGTCTCGATACCCTCCGCGACAACCTTCAGATGCAGAATCCTGCCAAGCCCGATGACAGCCTCAGCGAGAGGTGATTTCGAGTCCCCGTTGTCGAGCGTCGAGATGAACGAGCGATCCATCTTGAGGCTGTCTACCGGGAACCGCTCGAGGTACGCAAGCGACGAATAACCCGTCCCGAAGTCGTCGATCGACAGGCGCACACCAAGCGCCTTGAGCGCATGAAGGCGCTCGAGCGTCGCGCGATTGTCGTGAACGAGCATGCTCTCGGTCATTTCGAGCGTGAGATGTGAGGGCGAGAGGCCACTCTCCCGGAGAGCATTCGAGACGTCATCGACAATCTCGCCCTGAGCGAGATGCCGGCCCGAGAGATTCACACCAACCGTGAGGCTCATGCCCGTGCCCCGGATCAGCGGACCATATCGAATCTGCCAGTCTTTCGTCTGCCTGCACGCTTCGCGAAGAACCCATCGACCAAGTGGAACGATGAGACCGGTTTCTTCAGCGAGTGAGATGAAATCGAGGGGCTCGAGCAGTCCGCGCTCTGGATGTCTCCATCGCACCAGCGCTTCGAATCCATACATGCGACGCGTGAAGAGCTTTGCAATCGGCTGATAGTAAAGAATGAGTGAGCCCGATTCGTCCTCGCCATCGATTGCGCGACGCAGCTCTGCTTCGAGCTCGAGGCGTCGCAATGCTGCGACGTGCATCTCGGGCTCGAACGACGCAGCACACGCTTTACCCTCCGACTTCGCGCGATACAACGCGAGATCCGCGTTGCGCATCACATCGTCTGCACCCTCGTGCGGAAGCAGTGATGCGATTCCAATGCTCATCGTGACGACGATATCGGTTCCCTGCACCGCGAACGGAGTGCGGAACGAGCTCAGGATACGGTCTGCAACTTCTTCAGCCTTTGCTGCCTCGTCGTCCAGCAGCACTGCGAACTCATCTCCGCCAAGTCGCGCGACAGTGTCAGCAGGGCGAAGACATGATTGCAGTCGCGCTGCAACCTCGATGAGCAGCCAGTCGCCGGCGGAGTGACCCAGTCCGTCGTTGACTGCCTTGAAATTGTCGAGGTCGATGAAGAGAACTGCAGGCTTTTCACCTCCGCGAACTGCACGCTGCAGGGCGTGCTCGACTCGATCCCGGAACAGCACTCTGTTCGCAAGATTCGTCAGCGGATCGTGGAACGCCTGATGAGCGAGCTGCTGCTCGAGCTGTTTACGCTCGGTGACATCGTGAAGAATGGACAGCACACCTGCTCGACCGTTGTACTGCACGGGCACAGATGTCA
>DASUXX010000217.1:0-6616 GCA_036377755.1 Gemmatimonadaceae bacterium | reverse complement strand
CGAGTCTCATGTCGAGATCGCGCACCATTGCCCTTACAAGGGCGGCCTGCTGGAGGTCCTTCTCGCCAAAGACTGCAAAATCAGGATCGACAATGTTGAACAGCTTTGCGACGACTGTGAGCACACCGTCGAAGTGACCTGGTCTGCTTTTCCCCTCCCACTCGGAGGCGAGCTTTCCGGCAGTAACCGATACAGTCCTGCCGGGTGGATACATCTCTTCGACAGATGGACGGAAAAGCAGATCGACTCCTGCTTCTGCAGCGAGCTTCTCGTCTTCTTCCACAGGACGCGGATATCGTGAGAGATCCTCAGATGGTCCGAACTGGAGAGGATTCACGAAGATGCTCATGACGGTGAATCCGCCTTCGCGTCGCGCTCGCTCGACGAGACTCAGGTGGCCTGCGTGGAGCGCACCCATCGTCGGCACAAAGCCGATTCGCGCGCCTGTTTTACGCACTTCTTCGACCGCGGAACGAGTCTCCGCAATCGTCGTTACGATTTTCATTCTAGTTGCTGTGGTCGGCATCCGGGTACGCACCCGATCTCACTTCATCGCCGTATTGCGAGACAGCGTCGCGCACGGTTTCAGCGAGATTTGCGTACTTCTTGAGAAACTTCGGCTCGAACCCGTCGTTGAGTCCAAGCAGGTCGGGCAGTACCAGTACTTGCCCATCGCAATGGGGTCCTGCGCCAATGCCAATAGTCGGGATCGAGATCGACTCGCTGATTCGCTGTGCGAGCTCTGACGGAATGAGCTCGAGAACCAGTGAGAACGCGCCTGCGTCCTCGAGTGCGCGCGCCTGATCGACCATCCTGGCGGCATCCGCTTCTTCGCGCCCCTGTACACGCATTCCAATCGTTCTCACCGACTGCGGAGTGAATCCGAGATGCGCCATCACGGGAATTCCGGTTCGCGTGAGTCTTCCGACAGTGCGCACCATTTCTTCGCCACCGCCTTCCACCTTCACCGCGTCGGCACCGGTCTCCTGCATGACACGGCCGCAATTCAGTACCGCGAGCTCTTCGCTGGCCTGATAGCTGAGGAACGGCATATCGACAGCGAGCAGTGCGCGCTTTATTCCCCGGCGCACTGCGGCGCCGTGGTAGATCATGTGATCGAGCGTGACAGGAAGAGTCGTGTCGAACCCGGCGACAACATTTCCCAGCGAATCACCGACGAGCACGATGTCGACAGCAGCAGAGTCGACTATGCGCGCAAACAGAACGTCATACGCGGTGACGACAACAACCTTTTTTTCGCCTTTCATCTTCACGATGTCGCGAATCGTCACACGCTTTACACCGTTTGCCTCAGGCATTCGCAGCTCCGCGCAGCTGCTCGAGCTCTCTCTGCCAGAAATCGCGATTGGGAAGCTCGGGGTGCGGCACAGTCAGTGCCTCGTCCTGATATTCCTTGCCATCGATCATGACGATGTCGAGATCGAGGGTCCGTGGTCCCCATCTCACCGCGCGCACACGGCCGGCCGCACGCTCGATGCGATGCAGAGCAGCGAGCAGTGTCCGCGGGGGAAGAGTAGTAGACACGGCTACCATCTGATTGAGGAATTTCCCCTGAGGGATTGGCCCAATGGGATCGGTCTCCTCGACCTCGGTAGCCGCGATGAGGCGCGTATCGCGAATCGCTGCGATCGCTGCGCGTGCCCTCGCGAGAGCGAGCTCGCGATTGCCGACGTTGGATCCCAGCGCGATATAAACGACATCGGTCATTCGCGCCGTCTGTCGAGGCTTACTTCGGCGTGCTCGAGCGGTCCCGGCAGCGCAACATGCGGTTTTCGCACTTTCACGAGCACTCGCGACACGCCGCTCATCTCGAGCGCGCCCTCAGCGACGCGGTCAGCAAGATCCTCGAGATAGCGTATGTGCCCGTTCGCAACGATCGATGAGACGAGATCATATAGCTCGCGATAGTCGATGATGCCCTCGGAGCCGTGTGCGACCTCCGAGCGCGATGTCCAAACAGAAAGATCCACTTCAATAGATTGCGCTATCTCCGCTTCGTGCGGAAGCACGCCAATGTGCGTGTGAAAGCGCATCGCCTGAAGCGTGACGACGTACTGATGCTGCATTGATTCAGGAATCCAGGGCTTGTCGAAGGGAGCGAACCAGGGTGAATGCGCTCTCCAGACTCTCTGAAGCAGCGCGGACGATCGCACTTCCAACTACGACCCCATCTGCAACTTTCGCGGCAGCAGTTGCCTGGCCGGGTTCGGAAACTCCAAATCCAACACAGATCGGCAGGTCGGTTGCACCCCGCAGCCGCGCTGCGGTTTCCGGAAGGTCCGATGCCAGGTTCTGCTGTGCGCCCGTCACCCCTAACCTGCTGATAAGGTAGACAAACCCCGACCCGTTGTGTGCTATTTCGCGCATCCGCTGCTGAGGGGTAGTCGGCGCGACCAGCCTGATGAATGCGAGATCGCTCGACCCGAGCCACCGTTCGCGTTCTTCATCCGCACCGACTGGAAGATCGGTCACGAGCACACCATCGACGCCCGATTCGTGAGCATCCCTCAGGACGCCCGCACCGGCGGCAAGAAGCGGATTGAGATAGGTGAACAGCACTACGGGGGCATCTACCGCAGCCTCTTTCACGAGATCGAGCGCGCCCGTCAGCGTCATTCCGCCGGCGAGAGCTTCCTGTGAGCTCTGCTGGATCACAGGACCATCCGCAATCGGATCGGAAAAGGGAACGCCCACTTCGATCACGTCGGCGCCTTCGTGTGCCAGACCTCGAAGCAGATCGAGTGATCGCTGGCGATCCGGATGCCCGGCAGTGATGTAGCACACGAGCGCCTTTCGTCCGGCGCTTCGAAGATTCTCGAACCGCTGCTCGATTCTGTTAGACGAGATAGTCGCTGATTCTGATGCCATACCTGTCGGGATCCGCAGTCTTGATAATCGTGCGAGGATAGTCGCCGCTGGTATCCTGCTGCGCAAGATCGACTTCAGGGGCTGGATGAAGCGTGTTGCCCTGAGCATCGCTGACGATTTTCACGAAGGGACGAGACAATGCCTCAGGCCTTGGATTGGCGGCAGTTACAATTGCGAGCTCGAACGTGTCGAGCACAACGAGCGTACCGACCGGATATATCCCAAGCAGGTTGATGAACGCCTTGACCACGATCTGGTCCATACCGCGGCGCGGATTGTCTCTCATCTCCTGGAGCACAGCCGCAGGGGTATATGGGGTCGTCTGATACGCTCGTCGCGTAGTCGCGGCGTCGTATCCGTCGACGACCGCCACGATCTTGCTCATCATGCTCATCGCGCGCGGTCTTATCGGGCGAGGATATCCGCTGAGATCAACGCGCATGTGGTGCTCGTACGCGACTGTCATCGCGCGATACGACACATCTTCCTGCTGTCCGCGCAGCTGGAATAACGAAAGCACACCGAGCCACGGATGCGCAGCGATCTGGCGCCATTCCTCCTCCGACAACTGCTCCGTTTTATGGAGCATGTCGAGCGGCACGCGCGATTTGCCAATGTCATGCATCAACGCGGACAGGCCGAGATCGAAGAGCTGCGTCTTCGTAAGTCCGAGACGTCTTCCGAGCGCTACCGCGAAGATGCAGACGTTCACGCTGTGAGTGAATGTATACTCGTCATAATCGCGAATCGCCGTGAGACCTATGAGGGAAGTTTCCTCATTGAGAATCTGATCGACGATTCCCTGCACCACGCGCTTGATCTTCCGTATGCTCGGCGTTCGGCCCATGCGAACCGAATTGATTACTTCGCGAGTGACAGCGACCGACTTGTTGTACGTCCGGTTTGCAGCCTGCTTTGCTTCTTCGGAAAAGTCGTGATCCCCCTCATCGGCCGGCGCAAAGACTTCGATCTCACTGACAGAAGTTCTCGCGAGATGTTCCGCAATTTCGACCAGGCGCTCCGACGGGTCGACAGCAGTCTGAGCATCGAGCAATGAGAGAAGCACCAGCCAGTCACGAGGGCTGGCCGCACCGTGAACCTTCACTGCGCCCACGCCGCACGCGCGGCAAACGCGCAGCAGATACCCGAACGTCGCGTAATTCGTGAGATCGAGTCTCAGGCGCGTTGCATTCAGGAAAAAGAATTCGCCCGCCATGCGGAACTCGAGCTCCCGCTCCCGCTCGACGATCTCCCGCGCAACCTGCGAAAGCTCGGCGAGCGTTTTCTGCACAGCGGTGTGCTCGACTGGATAAAGCTTGATCGCCCGGAGAGCCCCGTAGAACGCGATGATGAAATCGCGGCCGCGCTTGCGCAGGTAAGCAGCGGCGGCTGGATCCTGCGCAAAATCCCTCTCGACTACCCGAAGCGCGCTAGCCACGGACTGCCCTGCTCACTGCGTTGCGAACGATGACGTCGCGATCAGCGAGCGCTTTCTGCAGCGCCCGCATTGCTTCGTCGGTTCCGATTTTCCCGAGTGCCATCGCAGCGCATGCGCGCAGCTCGCCGTCTTCTCTTCCTCCCAGGATTTTGCGGGTGTTCAGGATTTCAGACAGCATTGGGACACCTTTATCGCCGCACAGCATTCCGTACGTCTCGAAGAACGCCATCTTCTCCGCGAGCGTTCCCTCACGAAATGTTTTCGTCTTGATGTGGGCTTCGATGGCGCGAAGTGCAGCGTCGTGATTGCGCGAGCCAAGCACTTTTACTGTCGCAATGCGGATATCACGGTCTTCATCCGCGAGCGCGCGCTCGAGAACCTGCAACGCTCCGGGCGATCCGATGTCTGAAAGCGCAGCGACTCCCGCGAGGCGCATTTCAGGAGTGCCGTGCTCGATGATTCCCGCGAGCGCAGAAACGGCGACGCTTGCTTTCATCGCCCCCGCTCGACGAATTGCCTCGAACACCACCACTTCATCCTCGCTCGATATCAAGCGCACGAGCTCCGATGTGTGCGTGGATGCGAGCTTGGATGCGGCGCTCTCGAGCAACACGCGCAGCTCGTTGTTTCTGCTGCGCCCCAGCCACGATAAAACCGTCTCGAGTGCATTCGGCTTCAGCTGACCGAACAGCTCGTGCAGATCGTTCTGCGGGGGGCGAAGCGGAGTTTCCTCGAGCGCTTCGAGAAGCTGTTCGAGGACTTCTTTCTCACTGAGCCGGTCTGAAAGCTCCAACAGCCGCTGGCGCTGCCCGACAAGTATGTCCGTCGCGCGATTGGCCGCGATTATCGCTTCGCGAATGAGATACGCAGCCGTGCGGAACTGCGTCAGCGAAAGGAACAACACGAAGAGATTGTCGAGAATGCCTGCGACCTCTTCGCGCACAGTCGGATCGACTTCCTGCTCGAACGTGTCCAGGAGCGATGCGACAACCTGCATGCGCATGTCATTCCCGAAATCCTTTCGCACCTCGTCGCGGAGATATTGGATCTCATGGTCGTCGAGGAAGTAGAGCGTCGAGTCGTACTCGTCCATTCGTGCGACCGTCGACGACGCAAGAACCTGCGCCTCCGACTCGACTTCGTTCGGTGCAACGATTCGCTCGGGAATTTCTCCACGGAGGGATTCCACCGCAGGCCCTGCGAGCGATCCAAGCTCGACGTACTTGTACTGCAGGTACGAAAAGTCGTGCTCCCAGAGAAGGGTCAGCAGATCGTCGTCTTCTGCCGATGCCAGCCGCGCACGCTGCATCAGCGTCAGAAGAACGAGAAGCTCCGACTCCTCAAAGCCCGTGCGGAATACGAGCTCTCGAACACCGTCCTTGTAGAACTGCCACGGGATGCTGTCGGATGTTCGATCCGGCTCTTCCAGGAATGGCCTTCCAATCCAGCGCAGATCAGACTCGGTGATCTGGAACGTCAATGAATCTGTTTCCTTCCACACTGCGGCAAACGCAGACTTCGCATTGTCCAGCGCGCGGGCGTGCATTGGATTGTTCGGCAGGTACAGCTGATGTGCGCGAGCGGCCTTCGCAAAAGCGCGCAGCAGCTCTGCAACGAGCGATGGCTCGAATGGAGGCTCGACGAGATCGAGATCCTGTTCCGAGATCGCCTGACTGGCCATCAGTCGAGAAGCCCGAGCTCCGCGATCTGGGACATGTCCTTGTCGCCGCGACCGCTCAGGCAGATCAGAACGACGTCATCTGCGTTCCAGCGCGCCTTGTTGTCCATCACCCACGCAATTGCGTGCGAGGTTTCGAGCGCCGGAATAATTCCCTCCAGCCGCGACAGAGCGGCAAAGCCGCGAAGTGCATCGTCGTCGCTCACAGCGACGTACTCCGCGCGACCAGTGTCCTTGAGATATGCGTGCTCAGGTCCGACGCCCGGATAGTCGAGGCCTGCCGAAATCGAGTGCGCTGGATGAACCTGACCGCTTTCGTCCTGGAGGAGATAACTGAGGCTGCCGTGGAGAACGCCGGGTTTCCCTCTAAGCAGCGACGCGCTGTGCTCCCCGGTTTCGAGTCCATGACCCGCTGCTTCGACTCCGATCAACTGCACTTCGGCATCATCCTCGAAGGGATGAAATATTCCCATCGCATTGGATCCCCCACCGACACAGGCAACTACAGCAGTAGGCAATCGCCCCTCGACATCCTGCATCTGCGCTCGGGCTTCGCGTCCGATGACGGATTGAAACTCGCGCACCATCAACGGATATGGCGCAGGTCCAAC
>DASUXX010000216.1:0-2339 GCA_036377755.1 Gemmatimonadaceae bacterium | reverse complement strand
TCCGCCGTTTAATCGGACAACGGCTAACGCAGGACGGCCGACGCCAAACGCGATAGCGCCGCCATTTTAAGAGCACATCTGCGACATGTCAGAAGAAAACCTTGTGGCCGTTACTGCCCGGCTTCCTGCGGGACTCATACTCGCGATTTCTATTGCATGGATCGCGCACAAACGCGGATCGCTCTCCCAAAGTGGGCGCGTTGCGGCGGTAGTCGTCGCCGTTGCATCGGTTGCAGCCGGATGGAGCTGGGCATTTCTCCTCATCGCGTTCTTCGTAACATCGACCATCCTTTCTCACATCGGTGAATCGAGTAAGCGGTCGATAACCGATGATGTCGTCGCAAAGGGCGGACGGCGCGATGCATGGCAGGTAATTGCGAACGGTGGAGTCTACGGATTGTTGGCCATCGGGTTCGCGATCACGAGCCACCCCCTCGTGCAGGCGGCCGCTTGCGGCGCTCTCGCGGCATCCACCGCCGATACGTGGGCGACTGAAGCCGGGACACTTTCACGACACGCTCCCCGCCACATTCTTACATGGGAACGTGTGACAGCAGGAACGTCAGGCGGCGTGACGCTGCCCGGTACGCTCGCCGGACTTCTGGGCGCAGCATTTATCGGGATTGTGTGTATTGGGATGGGCTGGCCTCGCATGGCCGGGATGGCTGCGATGACTGGAGGCTTCGCCGGCTCGACGATCGACTCAGTGCTCGGCGCAACAGTTCAGGAAAAACGCTGGTGTCCAACGTGCGAGCGTGGCACGGAACGGGCAATTCACTCCTGCGGCACCGCGACCCTCCGCGCCGGCGGGTTTGCGTGGCTCGGTAACGATCTCGTGAATCTCTTGAGCTCCGTTGCAGGAGCGATTGTGGGGTCTCTCTGGTTTCTCTGAAGAAGGCAAAGACCAAGGTTCTTCTCGTGAGCTCCAATCGCGAGCGCCAGCCCTATCCCGTTGTTCCGAATGGGCTGGCATGTGTTGCGTCGGCTCTTGAACATGCCGGTCACAAGGTTCGATTCGTCGATCTCTGCTTCGAGCGAAATCCAGTCGAAGCAGTGAAGCGCGCGGCGCGCGACTTCAACCCTCATGTGGCCGGTGTTTCGGTCCGCAACATCGACAACAGCGATGCAATAGCTCTGAAGCATTACGTGCCTGAGGCGAAGTCGGTGTTCGATGCGATTCGCCAGTCCGCACCTGATGCGAGAATCATCGCGGGGGGCGCAGCATTCGGCGTCGCGCCCGAAGCATTGTTCACCGATTTCGGCGTCGATTACGCAGTCGCAGGTGACGGAGAGCGCGCGACTGTTGCGCTCATCGATGCGCTATCCCGTGGTGACGAGCCGCGAAACATACCGGGCCTTGTTCGAAAAACCCTTGGCGAAGTTGAGTTTTGTCCGCCAGGCAGCGATGCCGCGCTCGACGAGCTTCCCTCTGCATCGTTGCACAAGTGGGTGAATCTCAAGCGGTACGAGCGCAATGGCGCAACGATTCCGATCCAGACCAAGCGCGGATGTGTGTTTCGCTGCGTGTATTGCACATATCGCAATGTCGAAGGATTCGGGTATCGCCTGCGCAATCCAGAGCTCGTGGTCGATGAAATCGAAGAGCTGCATCGCGAAGCAGGAGTAAGGCATTTCGATTTCGTGGATTCGACATTCAACTCCCCGCCGGGACACGCATTCGAGATATGCGAATCGATTATTCGTCGTGGTCTCAAGATTCATCTCGATACGACGAACTTCACTCCGGGCACAGCACCCCATGGACTTCTCGACGCGATGAAACGCGCCGGGTTCAGGACGCTTGGAATTACTGCGGAAAGCGCGAGCGATGCTGTGCTAGATCGAATGCAGAAAGGGTTCACCGCTGCTAAGGCGCGCGAGACCGCGCATCGCATCGAGAAAGCCGGAATTCGCGCGCTCTGGATATTCCTTGTCGGCGGGCCAGGTGAAACAGAAGTTACGCTGGAAGAAACGCTGCGATTCGCACAATGGCGGCTCGATCGGGGCGATGCCGTTTATATGACCGTTGGACTTCGCATCTATCCCGGCACCGCGCTGCATCGTATCGCACTTGCCGAGGGTGTCATCGAGAGCGGCCAGTCACTCCTTGATCCTGTTTTTTATTTCAGCAACGCGCTTTCATTCGAGACTGCAAAAGCGAGAATCAGGCAGTTCGCATCGCAGCACAGGCGATTCATGTTCTCAGCGGATTCGAGATCGCCACTTCTGCCCTGGCTGACACGTACTGCGTCGGTGCTCAGGCTCCCAAGACCGCACTGGCAGTACATGGGGATCTTTCAAAGCCTCACGCGCGCAACATCATGGTAGTCATTGTCGGC
>DASUXX010000215.1:0-16482 GCA_036377755.1 Gemmatimonadaceae bacterium | reverse complement strand
GGACGCCGTCTCGCAGACCTGATGCTGCGTCGTGAGCGCAGGCAGGGAAACGCGCCGCTCGACCTGCTCGAGGAATCAGCGCTCAAGGAAGCGGGCAACATACTCGGCGGTGCGTACATGACTGCGCTGAGCGAATTCCTCGGTATGACGCTTCTTCCATCGCCACCCCGTCTGACGGTGGGAACGACGGGGTCGGTGATGGAGGATCACAGGCAGCAGGCATCATCTGCTGCTGCAGCATGCTGCGTCGAAACAGAGTTCAACTTCGAAGAGATCGGTGAGCGATTCAGAGGATTCTTCCTCCTGCTGCCGGATGCAGCATCGTTCGACATGATCTTCGCGGCAGTGCGTGTGAAATAATGAATCAGACGGCAGCACCCGCCCCCTCTCGAAGAGACGCGGAGATTCTCCGGTCTCTCGCGCGGCGTGTCGACCCGGCCGATCCAGGCGCGCAGAACAATCTTGGTGTTCTGTACTACCGGCGCGGAATGTTCGACGATGCGATCGCAGCGTTCTCGCGCGCACTCGCGCTCGACGAGCGCATGCGCGTCGCGCGTCGCAACCTCGAGATTGCGTACGGCGAGTCGGGACTCCTGGAGCGTCGCGTAGCCGATCTCGAAAAGAGGCTGCGTGAATCTCCTGATGATCTGGGAGTTCTCGTCGAGTCAGGAATTGCGGAGAAAACCGCCGGCCATCTCGATGAAGCCGAAGCGAAGTTCCGGCGCGCACTAGCGCACGATCCCGACTCGTCGGTGCTCCACTTCTTCCTCGCCGAGATTTTCTATAATCGTGGCCTTGGCGAAGAGGCGCTGAGATTTCTCCGCAGGTCGATCGACCTGAATCCGGCGAACCCGGATGCGCACTATCTCGCCGGCTTCATACTCGGAGATCTCGGTCGGGTGGAGGAGGCGCGCGAAGCAAATCGCCGTGCTGTAGCGCTCAACCCCGCGCTGACGCGCGCGCAGGCAAATCTCTCACTCGAGAATGGGCGCTCATCTCAGGACGCAGCGGCACCAGCTGAATCGAGCGCAGGTGGCAGAGCGGGAAGTCCGCATCTCACCCTTGGACTCGCGCTTCGGCTGAAGGGGTATCATGCGGAAGCGCTGCGCGAATGCCGTGCGGCTCTCGATGCAGGAGAAGATCCTGCTCTTGCGCTCGAAGCAATCGCGAGCCTCCATCTTCTTTTGTCACAGCCGCACCAGGCTCTCGAAGCATACGATCGCTGTCTCTCAGTCAATGCTGAGAACCAGAGAATCTGGAATCAGCGCGGAATTGCGCTCTACATGATGGGGCGCTCGAACGATGCGGAAGCAAGCTTCCGCAAGTGCATCTCACAGGGTTCGCCATACGCCGCGGCGCACAACAATCTCGGCGCGATTCTCTGGGATGCGGGACAAGCGCGTGAAGCAACGAATGCATTTCGTCGTGCCGCTCGCGATGATCGCAACCTCGTCAGCGCGCGACTCAATCTCGCGCTCGCGCTGTTCCGGCAGGGTCACTTCCAGCTGTCGCTCGATGCGTATCGCAACGTGCTGCGCGACCAGCCGGAAAACGCAGCAGCGTGGACAGGAATTGGTCGCGTGATGCTCGAGTTCGGTGAGTTCGCGGAAGCACGCGATGCATGTGTTCGCGCGATTCAATCCGATCCCGACTATGCGGCTGCGCATCGCAATCTCAGCCTCGCATTCTCCGGCCTCGGTGACGAGGAAGCGTCAGCCGAATGCGCGGCTCGCGCGAAAGAGCTCGATCCGAATGAAAAGCCGCAGATGATGTTCCTGGAGATGGATGCGGCAGAGAATGCCGCGGCGATTCCCGAAGGAAGCATCGCTGCGACTGCGGTTCCCGATTACACACTCGCGTCAGACTATCTCTCGAAAGGACTCTACGACCGGGCCCTTGCCGAGATTCGTCGCGCAATGGCGCGCGGAGCTGATGAAAAGGAAGGAATGGTTCTCCTCGGCAAATGCTTCGCGGCCCGCGGAGAGTACGAAGTCGCTGAGAAGGAATTTGTTGCCGTGCTCGGGTCGATGCCTGCAGACGACTCCGCAGCGCTGGAGCTCGCTACGGTGTATCGCGCGATGGGCCGGCCAGGTGATGCGCTTCGCCGGGCGGTGGGACTGTTGCGGCGCAATGTCTATCACTTCGCGGCGCTCGTTGTGCTCGGCGAATCACTTCTGGATCTCGAGAGAACACGCGACGCGGCTCGCGCATTTGCCCGAGTGCTCAAGTTCAACCCGAATCACGCGGTTGCGCGTAAATACAGCAACCTGGCATCGATGGAGACGCGCTGATGGCGATCGAAGGCCCGCTCCAGGATATCGGCATTCACGATGTGTTTCAGCTTCTCGACCTCGCGCGGAAGAGTGGAAGGCTTTCCGTTCGCTCTCCCGCCCGTGACAACGAAGGGCGCGTGTATTTCGACAAGGGGGCAGTGGTGCACGCGACCATGCGCGATAATCCGCATACGCTCGGTGCGCTATTGAGAAAAGCCGGCAAGATCAGCGACGGCGAGCTCGAAACCGCGATGGCTGCGCAGCAGAATGGGGATAACCGCATGCTGGGTGAGATACTCGTCTCGCAGGGGGCAGTGACGCGCCGCGATGTCGACAAGTACATGCGAATGCAGATCGAGAGCGTCGTATTCGACCTGTTCTCATGGAACGAAGGAACGTTCAGCTTCGCGGATGGAAGTGACGACAGCGTTCAAATGGATGCCGCAGTACGCGTCAGCATCGAATCCCTCCTGATGGAGGGAGCGCGCCGCATCGATGAGTGGTCGAGAATGAAGGACCGCATTCCCGGGGCGCATGTCGTGCCGAGACTCGCCGAGTCGAATGAGTCGGAATCGTACATCGATCTGCATCCGTCAGAGTGGGAAGTTCTCGCTCTGATCGATGGAAATCATTCACTGCGTGACATAGCAACCGAGCTTGCCGTCAGTGAATTCGAAGTTGCGAAAACCGTTTATGGATTGCTCAGCACCGAGCTGATAGAAGTTGCCGCACAGAAGGAGGCTGCATGAAGGAAGAATCACGATTCGCATTTGCTGACGTTCTAGGCGATGGAGAGCAGACCGCGCTGCTGCTCGATCATCGAGGAAACGTGCGCGCGGGGATTTATCTCGATTCTCGCGGAGCCGACGTAAGCGCGGAGATCGGGTTTGCGCTTGCGGGCGTGGGAACTGAAGCGACGCGAGCGATGCGTCACCTTTCGATGGGCGAATGGCGTGCAATCGTGTGGGAATGCAGCGAAGCCAATCTCGCTCTCGCTCCTGCCGACGACGGTGACGTAGTTCTCGTCGCCGCTGCTCCGAATGTGCCTCACGGTTTTGTGAGACGGCTTCTCGACATGGTGTCGCAGCACGCGCTGCAATTGAGAAGGCTGGTGGCGTGATGCACGAGCTCGAGACAGTAGTCGCGCGGCTGCAAAGGCAGCAGGGTGTCATCGGTGCAATGCTGGTTGGAGTCGATGATGGAATGGTGATCGCGGGAGATGCAGGTCCCGGTCGCGATTCAGATACCGCTGCAGCTCTTGCTGCGTCGCTGTTCAGGAGGACTCGAATGGCGTCCGAAGACGCGGGGCTCGGCGGCGCCAGGTTCGTGCGGCTGGAAGCCGATAAGGGTCACATGTGTGCAGCATCGCGCGGAGATGTCGTGATCGTCGCGGTCACTGCGAGTGGAATCAACCTTGGAAAGCTGCGATTGGAAATGCTTGGCGCAGCGGAGACGTTATGATCGCCGGAGCTGTCAGTGCCCCATGGCTCGATGCGCCCTTGCGCAGGTTCGTGCAGGACTCGCGAGTGCAGCGTGCAATTGTGCTGCATCCGGATGGAAAAGTCCTCGGACAATTTGGATTTACGAGTGCGGCCGAAGTAATGACTGCGTGCGCGCTCGCTGCCGCGATCAACGCATCAGGCAAGGAGCTTGGCAGGCAGCTCGGCGGAAGACCGTTTCTCGGCCTTCACCAAGGCGGGAGAAAGCAGGGTGTGTTCATGGGATCGTGTGCGGCCGCGGGGCGCGAATGCCTGTTACTCGCAGCTTTCGATCGTGACAGCACACTCGGGCTCGTGAGGCTTTACTTTGCTGAGTTCCGCGATGCGATCGGAGGCGTGGACGATCGCGGGATCGAGTGGGAAGCTCCGCGCGATCTGGAGACTGACCTCAACAGCAGCCTGGACGCTCTCTTCGGCCCCATCAACTGAATAAGCGTCTGATTTGAGTGCGCACTCTTCATGACCGGGGGAGAGCGCGGCAGCGGGAACCGGTCTTATCTTTCGGAATGAAGAGGGGAAATTCCACGTTGAGCTCGAGCGAGAGACACGCACGCCCGAAAAAAGGTGAGTGGAACGATGGGGAGTTCGAATCGTTCCTCGCTGAGATCGCACCGGCACTGGAAAGCAGTGTCGGTCGCCTTGGCGTTGCCGGGTCTCTTGGAAATCAGCCGCAGCCCGTCGATCCCTCGAAGCTCATAATCACGTGGCCTGACATTTCAGACCGCATCGTCGAGGAGCTGCGCTGATGGCAATTCGCGGCAGCCTGAGCGAAGCCAGCCTTCCTGATGTGCTTCAGCTTCTCGCGATGGGAAGCAAGACGGGAACATTGACGCTCACTGTTCCGGGTTCAGGCGGCACGATCTGCTTCGAGAATGGGCGCATCTGCTACGCGAACGTCAGCGGGCGGGGCACAGGCACCGAAGATTCAGTCTTCGTGATGTTCAAATGGAATGACGGATCCTTCAGCTTCGAGCCGGGCATTCGTCCGCCTGAAGGCGCCGCTCGCGTTTCTGTCGATCCCCAGGAGCTTCTTCTCGAGGGCGCGCGCCGCGTCGACGAGTGGTCACTAATCGAAAAGAAGATTCCCACATTCGATGCAGTGTTCACGCTTGACCGTCAGCAGCTTCTCCGGAATCGAAGTCCGTTCACTGAGGAGCAGCAGAAGCTGCTGCCGCTGATCGATGGGTTCCGCGACGTGAATGAGCTGATGCGCGTTGCGAGAATGGGCGAGTTCGATGTCGGAAAGGCACTGTTCGGATTGTTGTCCGGCGGATTCCTGATCAACGTCGGTGCGCGTGAAGGCGCGCCATCGATTGCTCCCGACAGCACGATCAACGAGCATCGCAATCTCGGCATGGCTTTCTACAAGGCGCGCATGTATGGCGACGCGGCGCGCGAATTCAGGCGCATCACCGAGCTTCGCTCGAGTGATGCAACCGCGTCGTTTTTCCTTGGATTGATCGCGCTGCGTGAAAACCGCTGGAACGATGCGGTTACTGCGTTTCAGCGTGCGGCTGTATCTGCCCCGCGCACTGCAGCTGTGCTTCTCAACATGGCGTACGCGTATGAAAGGCTCGGACAACTGGAGAAGGCGCGCATCGCGTTCGAGCAGGTGATTGCGCGATCGCAGAAATCCGAGCCGCAGGCTCACGTTGGTCTTGCTTCGATCTCGCTGCAGCGCGGTGATACCGATTCCGCGGTAAAATCTCTGGAGAGTGCGCGAATTGCTTTCGGAACCGCTGGCCCGTCTGCGGCGTGGTATCACTACTCCGGGATCGAGGCTCTGATGCGCGGTGATCCAGAGCGCGCTGCTGCTGTCCTCGCGGAGGGAGTTACACGGTTTCCAGTATCTGCTGTGTTGCTGAACAATCTGTCAGCAGCACATGAAGCATGCGGCAACTTCGACGAAGCACGCGAGGCCTATCGGCGCTCAGCAGCAAGTGCGAGCGCAGCTACCCGCTGACGAACCGGGCTTCGTAGCCCTCTGCAAAAAGATCGAGCGCGATAAGGGATTTCGCTGCTCGAGCTATAAGGATACGTGCCTGCGACGCCGCATCTCGGTGCGAATGCGCGCAAAGAACGCGACATCGTTTGCCGACTACGCAGGTTTGCTCGACACTGATCCTGTCGAGTATGAGCGGCTGGTAGACACGCTCACGATCAACGTCTCGAAATTTTTTCGAAATCCGGAGACGTATGCATGTATCACCGCAAAGGTGCTTCCCGAACTGTGGGCAAGCAGGTCACCGATACTGCGCATATGGAGCGCGGGATGCGCGACAGGTGAAGAGCCATACTCGCTCGCGGTGCTGATGCGCGAGCACGCAATCGCGGTTGGCGATCTGCCAGGCCTCGATCGTGTCCGCGTGATCGGCAGCGATGTCGACCGAACGGCGCTCTCGATGGCGAGCAAAGGGCGATATCCAGCGACGGCGTTCGTGGATACACCGCCATCTGTGGTGGACAAGTACTTCCCGGCCGAGCACGGCATGCATTCCGTTTCGCCGGAGATCAGGAAACTGGTGGCGTTCGACCAGCGTGACCTTCTCGAGCGGGCCAGCCCGGGCGGGCGGTTCCACATGATCGTGTGCCGCAACGTCATCATCTACTTCACGCGCGAGACGCAGGAATCGCTTTTCGAAACGTTCCACGACCTGTTGCTGCCGGGTGGTTTCCTCGTCTTAGGGAAAGTGGAGACATTGCTCGGAAAGTCCCGCGAGCTTTTCGCGCCGGTGAGCTCCCGCGAGCGGATATACCGCCGACTGTAATTCGCGTGAGGGCAGGCCCCAAATTGCGTCAGACAAAGCGTGTTCTAGTGGTGGACGACAGCGCATTCATGCGCCGTCTCATCACCGAAATAGTCGAGTCGAGGTCCGAGTTCCTCGTCGTGGGAACCGCCCGCGACGGGACTGACGCGCTTGCCAAGATCCGAACTCTCCGTCCCGATATCGTCACGCTCGACATCGAGATGCCCGGCATCGACGGGCTCGAGACATTGGAGCGCATCATGACCGAGATGCCGCGGCCTGTCGTCATGCTGAGCGCGATGGGTTCCGAGACCGGCAATTCCCTCACGATCCGCGCGCTCGAGCTCGGCGCGGTGGAATTCGTTCGCAAGCCCTCAGGTCCCGTCAGCATCGATCTCGTTTCGATTCGGTCCGAGCTGATTCGCGCTCTTGCGGCTGCATCGGTGGTGAGAGTACCGAACACGGTGCTTCCCGGCCCGGCATCACTCCACGCCGTGAAGAAGCGGGAAATCGCGGAATCGAAGCCCGCAGTGTGTGCTGTCGTGATTGCCGCTTCGACCGGCGGACCAAAGGCGTTGAGCGAAGTCGTCGCTCATCTTCCTGAATCCCTGTGTGCTGCAGTGCTCGTTGTGCAGCACATGCCCACCGACTTTCTCAACTCCCTTGCTAAGCGGCTCACTCAGCTCAGTCCATTTCCAGTGAGGGTCGCGCATGATGCCGAACCGGTCATGACAGGCCGTGTATATCTCGCACCGGGTGAGAGTCACATGTGCGTCGAGATGCGCGAGCGCGATGCATACGTTCGAATCGACAATGGGCCACCCGTATGCGGCGTGCGTCCGTCGGCGGATCCGCTGTTCAAAAGTGCAGCGCAGGTTTTTCGATCGAACCTTGTGGGAGTAGTTCTCACCGGAATGGGACACGATGGGGCAGAAGGATTGAAAGCAATTCGCAGCGCAGGGGGCGGCGCCATTGTGCAGGATCGTGCAAGCTCCATCATTTATGGAATGCCTCGCGCCGCGCTCGCCGTCGCAGGTGCCGACCGAGTGGTCGCACCGCGGCTCGTCGGGAGCGCGATCACCGATCTGCTTTCATCGCGCAGGGCAGTAGCATGACCCCGGCGCGTGCAACTTCACCGGTGCGTCCTGTTCGCGAAGACCACCTGGGCGCGTCGACATTCATCGAGAAGGGATGGCATCTCATTGCACAGGGAGATTTTGCAGGCGCTGAGAAGTCATTCATTACGGCGTTGAATCTCGCCCCGAGCGATACGCACGCGCGTACGCTGCTGGCGTGGGCGATGATGCGACAGGGAAGGCTCGAGGAATCGCTCAAGATTCTCGATGAAGTTCTCGCGCAGAATTCGATGAACTCACTTGCTCGCGCAACGCTCGGATACGTGTGCATGAGAAAGGGAATGCTCCGTGAAGCGCACGAGCACATGTCGCGCGCGTCTGCTCAAATGAGCGATCCGAAAGCAGCGCTGTACGGATGCTTTTATCTGGGGCTGCTCTACGGACAGCAACGTGATGTCATCGAGGCCGAGCGTTACTTCAGAAAGACGTTGTCGCTAGCGCCGAATTTCATCGAGGCCTACTACGAGCTTGGCCGCACGCACTGGATGGTCGGCGACAAAGCCGAAGCTCTGACGGTATGGAAGGCGGGCAACGGGGCGAACCGATTCAGTGAATGGGGCAAACGCTGCGCAGCCGCCATCAGATTAATGCAGGATGGCAAAGACATTCCATCATTCAGTTAGTCCTCAGTAGTCCTCAGTAGTCCTCAGTAGTCCTCAGTAGTCCTCAGTAGTCCTCGATAGTCCTCGATAGTCCTCGATTGTCCTCGATTGTCCTCGGATTATTGCGGATTCAGGATTTCGAATTTCGGATCTTCGCGGATTTCGAATTACGGACTGTGCGGCCTCAGGACTAACTGCCATCAACGATCGACGACTGATTGAGAACTGAGGAGATTGAGAACTGAGGATATGTCGCCGCCTGGAGTATCACTTCATTGTTTTCCCGCGCTCCCGTGGAATGATCGCCAGCAGCAACCTCCGAATTTCCTCCAAGCGGTCACGTCGGTTCTTAGTGAGTCCGCGCCAAGTACCGGCTTGGCGCCCTGGTACCAGCTCATCGACTCGCGCACTGAGCCCAGAGCGTATTCGAATTTCAGAGCTCGATCTTTGCCGGAGCTGCGGGAGTATCCCTCGCCGATGTGAGAATCGATACTGCAGATCGCAGCATAAAGCTGCGGTGCAAGCTCACTCGTTACGGAATGCTCGACTAGCTTCGCGCAGTCCTCAAACGCATCGGGCACTAGCTGCTCTGCGATTTGATGCGCCCGCATGCGGGAGAGCGGATCGTGCGAGTCGTCGACGGTAACGGGGAAGTGATGTGCCATGCGGTAAACGTAGACCTGATCGAATGAGGCACATCATCATACCATGTCCCTGACCGCCATCTTCCCGCGACAACCCCTCCTCAGTTCTCAATCTCCTCAATCCGCAATCAGTCGTCGATCGTCGATGGCACTTAGTCCTGAGGCCGCACAGTCCGTAATTCGAAATCCGCGAAGATCCGAAATTCGAAATCCTGAATCCGCAATAATCCGAGGACAATCGAGGACAATCGAGGACTATCGAGGACTATCGAGGACGAACATTAAGAATCAATGATTCCTTCTATAGATGTGCCCCGTAAGCTTGACACTGATTTCGTGGCTCTCTACACTACCGCCTTATGGCTGAATCCGAGGCGGAAAAAGCGCGGATAAGTCCACGCACTCGTTCCGTTGGGCTGTGGGTTGCCGCGCTTGCCGTGATCACCGTCGGATTTGCTGATCTCGCGCGCGGCGGCACTACGATTGCCCCGGTTCTCCTGGTGCTTGGATACTGCGTGCTCGTCCCAATTGCAATTCTGAAGTAGGGCAGCGCCCGCGCATCCGCCGGGCGAGTAGCTCAGTTGGTTAGAGCGCCTGCCTTACACGCAGGAAGTCGGGGGTTCGAGTCCCTCCTCGCCCATTCTGGTCTGGACCTGTCGAACGTCGCTGGTGTACGAATCAAATGTTCACCGTTTGGAGATTAGAACTTTGAGTGCAAGGAGCCTGACTTTGGGTCACAATCGTTATTTCCGCCGCGCCGGCCTGATGCTGGCTGCTGCTGTCGCTCTGCCGGTCTCCCTGGCATCCGCACAGCGCAACCCGCCACAGCCCGTCCCACGGGTGATGGTCGCGACCTTCGCCGGCACCGACAAGGATCTCGGCGTCAAGGCAGCCGATGAGCTGCGCAACCGCATCACGCGTGACGTCGATGCCCGCAAACTGATCGTCATCCCCAAGGGTGACATCATCAAGACGCTCGAGGCCTCAGGTTATCCTGCGACCGAAGCGCTTCAACCGAACGACGCAAAAGCGCTCGCTACGCTTCTTCGCGCCGATGAATACATCGACGGCGTCGTAACCAAGACTCCCGCAGGCGTGAAGGTCGAAGCGAGAATGCTGCTTTCCCGCGACCAGACGCTCGGCCAGCCACTCCCGGCAGTCGAAGCAGGAAATCTTGGACAGGCCGCAACGCAGATCTCGAAATCGTACCAGCAGGCGCGTGAGCAGCTCGCAGGCGAAAAGAACTGCTACGCTGCATTTCGCGAAGGAAAGCATGCTGAAGCCGTAACCCTCGCACGGTCGGCGCTCAGCAAGTATCCGAACGGAACGATCGCAATGGTCTGCATGATCAATGCGTATTCGTCGCTCGGACAGAAGGATTCGGTTGCTGCAGTCGGCGAGAGAATCGTCGCGATCGATCCGCGCAACATTCAGGCGCTCCGTTTCCTTGCCCAGTACTATCAGGAAACCAACAACACTGACAAGGCGATTCCCGTCCTGATCCGCCTCATGGCTGCTGATCCGGGCAACGACCGCCTGCGTGAGGATGTCATCGCCAGCCTCGTGCGTTCCGGCAAGGCAGAGATGGCAGTTCCCATCGTCGAGGAAGCGATTGCGCAGAACCCCGGCGATCCAAAGACGCTCAACATGGGTTGGCGTGTATTCCTCGCAGCGAATCAGTTTCAGAAGGCACTGAGCGCTGGTGAAGAGATGATCCGCGCCGATACCGCGCTTGCTGATTCGGCGTACTTCGTGAGAACCGCCGCGGCAGCTGCGTCGATCGATCCCACCCGCGCTGCGCAGATCGTATCGCAGGGCGTAGCGAAGTTCCCGAACAACTCCACGCTCCTGGTAGTGCAGGCGGCAACGCTGAGCAAGGCAGGCCAGAATGCTCAGGCACTTGCGGCTATCAATCGCGCACTCGCGGCGAACCCGCGTATCGAGAATGGATATGCTCAGAAAGCGCTAATCCTGAGCGCGATGAACATGCCTGACTCGGTTCTCAACACTCTCAAGACGGCGGCAGCGGCGGGCGGCGACAAGAAGGCGCTCGCGCAGGTAGCGCTCAAGTCGGGAAGCGATGCATACAAGGCAGGGAACGCATCGAAGAGCCGTACGGATCTTCAGCGCGCAGTTGATTTCCTCATGCTGTCGAACCAGCTGGACACGTCCACTGATGCTCAGTTCCTCGCAGGCGCCTCAGCGTTCCTGATTGGACAGAGCGCAGTCAACGAAGCACAGGACTCCAAGAGCTGCCAGCTTGCACGGCTTGCCAAGACCAACTTCGGAATTGCGCAGGAGAACGTCCCAGCGGGTCTCACATCGTACAAGGAAGCAGCACAGCAGCTTCTCACTGCGATCCCGCAGTTCACCCCTGCAGTGGACGACCAGATCCGCAGATTCTGCAAGTGACCCGTGGGGCACCGGGCGCGTGGGACAGCGCCTATCACGTGCCGGTGCTCGCGGATGAGATAGTCGGTTTATTCAGGCAGGCGCGAACCATACTCGATTGCACTCTGGGGGGCGGCGGACACAGCGCCGCCCTTCTTGCGTCCGGGGCGAATGTCACGGCAATAGACCGCGACCCCGAAGCAATTGCCGAAGCGCGAACGCGCCTTTGTTCCTATGCGGACGACGGGCGCTTTAGCGTTATATTGGGCAACTTCGCCGAGGCAGAAAGATTGCTCCCCGATCCTGAAATGAAGTTCGACGGTATTCTCGCCGACCTGGGTGTCTCATCGCACCAGTTCGATGACGAGTCGCGCGGATTTTCATTTCGTCCCGGCGCTCCGCTCGACATGCGAATGAACGAAGGCGACGGTCCAACCGCCGCGGATATTCTCAACACATCGTCGGAAGAAGATCTCACGCGGATCTTTCGTGAGCATGGTGACGAGCCGCGCGCGCGTAAACTCTCGCGCGAGATTGTGCGGCGAAGAGAGAACCGCGAGTTCGACAACAGTGATGATCTCGTTGGCGCAATTCGCGCGACACTTGGACCGCGCTCGGGGGCTGGTGATTTCGCGCGGATATTTCAGTCGCTCAGAATTGCAGTGAATGCAGAGATTGAATCCCTCGAGCACGCATTGCCTGTACTTCGCGATCGTTTGAGCGATGGTGGAATTCTCGCGGTCATCTCCTATCACTCGGGCGAGGATCGCGCAGTGAAGCACGCAATGCGCGAGTGGTCCCTCGATTGTGTCTGTCCGCCAAAGCAGATGACCTGTACGTGTCGCGGAAGATCGCTCGGCAGGCTGATTACACGAAAGTCCATAACGGCGGGCGAAGAAGAAATCGCCCGCAATCCACGCGCACGCAGTGCCCGGCTCCGCGCATGGCAAAGAGCGGTGTAAAGCGTGGCCGCTGGATAGTAGCGGGCGGCCTCATTGCATTCGTGATCGTCTCAGCTGCGGTGATAACGCGGCGCAGCTACGGTCATCGGGAAGGAGTCGAGCTGACGGCACTCGAGCGTCGCAAGGCGGCACTCGAAAGTGAGCGCGTGCGACTCGAGCAGCAGATACGCGACGCATCGGCGAGGTCGGTGATAGTTCCGCTTGCCGAGCGCAGGCTGGGAATGCATCTGCCGTCGGAATCTCAAATGATAATGCTCAAGGCAGCGCCAGATGGTACGCCTTAGCAGAGTAAGCGTCATTCACCTGATGCTCGGCGTTTTTGCAGTCCTGCTTCTCGGGCAGGCTGCGCGCGTGCAGCTATTTCAGGGCAAGGAGTGGGCAGAGAAGGCACGCCGGCAGCAATTCAACAATCGGTCGGTTGCTGCGCCGCGGGGAAACATCTTCGACGCTGCAGGCAATGTTCTCGGGCAGAGCAGGGAGATGTTCCGCATAAGCATCGCGCCGCGTGAGATAAAGAATCCATCTGCGCTCGCGCGAGAGCTGAAAAACCTCAGGATCCCTGCCCGGTTCGTCAAAGAGTCGCTCGACAAAAAGAAAAAATGGGTCACGCTCCCGGACACCTACGTCGCATCGGATGTCGCGACACTCGTGTCACTGCCCGGTGTCCATCCTGACCCAGTGATGATGCGCGAATACACCACCGCGCCTGGAATTCGCAGAATTGTAGGGTCACTCGATCCGCAAGGGAAACCTCTCGGCGGAATCGAGCTCGCGCTCGACAGTCTGCTGAGTGGTGACTCCGCTGTTGCAGCCGTTGCACGCGATAATCGTGGCAGACGTCTCGATTCACCCGATTCGTGGACCGCGCTGCCGCGAGCAGGGCACAATGTCACGTTGACCGTCAATCGCGATCTCCAGGAAATATGCGAGCGCGCACTCGCGCACGCGGTTGACAGTCTTGACGCAAGCGGCGGCGATATCGTCGTCTTGAATCCGGCAAGCGGTGAAGTGCTCGCGATGGCGAGCAAGCGCGTTGGGCAAAGAGGCGCGTCGATTACTGCGGTAACGGAACCGTTCGAGCCGGGATCCACACTCAAGCCGTTTATCGCAGCGGCTTTGCTGGACAGGCATCGTGCGCGCACCGATGAGATCATCGATACTCACAACGGCCAGATCAAGCTCAACAAGCGAACCATCACCGACGTTCATAAAGCCGCGCAGATGAGTCTCGCAGATGTAATTCGATATTCGAGCAACATCGGCATCGTTGGATTCGGAAGCCGGCTGACTCCCCGTGAGAAGTACGAGACGCTGCGTGATCTTGGATTTGGAATCGGAACCGGTGTTCCCATTCCGGGGGAATCGGATGGGATTCTCCGCGAGCCGGCACGGTGGAGCGATCAATCATCAGCGTCTCTGGTGATGGGCTACGAGATAAGTGTGACACCTCTTCAGCTCGCCAGCGCGTACGCTGCACTCGCCAATGGTGGACAGCTGCTGCAGCCGCATGTGATAAAGGAGATTCGCTCCGCTGACGGTGGCGTTCTTTATCAGGCACGTCCCCGCGTTCTTCGTCGTGTCTTCAGCGAGCCGACAGCAAACGCGGTTCGAGACCTGTTGCAAGCAGTAGTCGACAGCGGCACCGCATTGAAGGCGGATCTTGCTGCGTATGCCGTCGCTGGAAAAAGCGGCACTGCGCGACGAGTCGAGAAGGGGAAAGGATACGTTGCAGGAAACTATACCGCATCATTCGTCGGACTCTTTCCGGCGGAAAAGCCGCAGTACGTGGTGGTTGTCAAGCTCGATTCTCCGAAAGGCGGGATTTATGGAGGCGACATCGCGGCGCCTGTTACGTCAGTAGTACTGCGGGCTGCGCTTGCTGCGCGAAATGCAGCTCTCGATCGAGCAGAGCTCGCGAGCGTAGAGCGTGACGTCCCCATCAAGGCCGATACACAAAAGACGGAAAAAAAGGCGTACGCGTTCTCGGGTGTCCCCGCGCCCGCGGAAACGCTTTCCGTTCAGCCGCCGCCGGTAATGGAGCCGGCAATCGAGCCTGCAGCAGGGCCCGCGAGAGTTGTAGCACTTCCTTACAAGAAACGAGCTGAATCGGTAGACCGGACGCTTCGCGCTGTGCCGGATGTTGGTGGTCTTTCGACGCGGACCGCGGTTCGCGCCTTGCATAGAGCGGGGTTCAGAGTGACCCTCACGACGTCACTCCGCGCGCCGACAGCCCCTGCGGCGGGAACGATGCTGCCCGCAGGAAGCGTTGTGAGACTTCAGCATTGACGTCAATGCACTTTGACCTCGAGACGATAACAGCCGCACTCGATCGCGAAGGCCTCCTGGCGCGAACCAGCGGGAATCTTCCGCGTTCGCTGGAAGGCATTGCCGACGACAGTCGCAAAGTCTCGCAGGGCTCGTTGTTCATTGCAGTTAAGGGATCAGTGCGCGACGGACATGACTTTCTCGATCGCGCGCGCGAGCTTGGCGCAACGGCCGCGATGGTGGAAGATCAAAGTCGTACTACGCTTCCTTCGATCGTAGTGCGTGAGGGCCGCAAGGCCGCTGCAGTTGCGGCCGGGGCGGCATTCGGCGATCCGTCTCATGAGCTTCGCATGATCGGAATCACCGGCACGAATGGAAAGAGCACGACTGCGGGAATTCTTCGACATCTGCTCGATCGCCCGGGATCACGCGCAGCGTCGATCGGAACTCTCGGAGTGCTGTTCGGGTCCGAAGCCGAAGTCGTTCCTGGTGGGGCCGAGCTCACGACTCCTGGTCCTGTCGAGCTTCAGCGCGTTCTTCGCGAGCTCGTGAATCGCGGCGTAAAGACAGTCGCTATGGAAGTCTCGTCGCACAGTCTGGATCAGCGGCGAATCGATGGCCTTGAGTTCGACGCTGCTGTGTTCACGAATCTCACGCGGGATCATCTCGACTATCACGGCACGATGGAGAACTACTTTGCCGCAAAGGCAAAGCTCATCGAGTACCTCGAGCCTGGTGGCACTGCGGTTGTGAACATCGACGATCACAACTGGGACGCACTGCCCGATTCGCGAAAGAAAATTCCATTTGGTGTGAGCGCGCGGGCCAAGGTTCGCGGGACCGATGTGGTGTTTTCGCCGCGTGGCAGTGAGTGGAACCTCAATCACGGCGGTGAGAAAGTACATGTCGCACTGCCTCTTATCGGCGATGTGAACGTTCACAACGCGCTGGGAGCAGCAGCAGTCGGATTGACTCTCGGATTGTCGCTTCATGAAATCGCCCGCAGTCTGCGAGAGCTTCCGCAGGTGCCTGGGCGTCTCGAGGTCATAGCGCACGATCCGACAGTTCTTCGCGATTATGCGCATACGCCTGATGCAATCGAGCGCGCACTTGCGGCGATCAGGCCATTCACGAGCGGCCGTCTCATTCTTGTTTTCGGATGCGGTGGAGATCGTGATCGCGGCAAGCGTCCCGAGATGGGGCGTGCTGCAGAGGCAGGTGCGGATATGGTGATCATCACCAATGACAATCCGCGCACTGAAGATCCCGAGCAGATTCTCGACGACATCGAGCAGGGAATGACTTCCGGCCGGCACGAGCGCATTACAAAGCGAAAAGCAGCGATACAGCGCGCGCTCACTGAAGCGCACGACGGAGACGTCGTTCTTCTCGCAGGCAAAGGTCACGAAACGTATCAGATCATCGGGACCACCAAACTCCCATTCGACGAAAAAGCAATCGTGCGCGATCTGCTCGCGGGAAGCGCCGCTTGAATTTCTGGACGATCGATCGAGTCGCAGCGGCGCTCACAGATGCAATTCACACAAAACACCCAGCAACGCCGCCAGAGATTCGGGGAATTACCACCGATTCACGAGCGGTAGCGACGGGCCAGCTGTTCGTCGCCCTCGCAGGCGAGAAATTCAACGGCCACGATTTCATAGACAGCGCTGTCGAAAAGGGCGCCGCCGCAATCGTAGTTTCGGAGCCACCTGAAAAGGACCTTGGCATATCGGTCTTCCGGGTGCCCGACACTCTCGTTGCACTTGGACAGCTCGCGAATTTCTGGAGACGCGCCTGGGGCGGTCCGATAGTCATGGTTGCCGGCAGCAATGGGAAAACGACAACCAAGGACATTATTCGGGCAGCGCTTGGCCGCAGCATGAAAGTTCATGCGACGACAGGGAACCTGAACAATCGGATCGGCGTACCGCTCACCCTTCTCGCGATTCCATCAGACTGC
>DASUXX010000214.1:0-2215 GCA_036377755.1 Gemmatimonadaceae bacterium | reverse complement strand
CGAGACTTTTCTGCGACAGCGACCAGTCACTGACCGAACCGACGCAGTTGTCACCTTCCATAACAGGAAGCTGTGACACATCGTGCAGCGACATGAGCCCGAGCGCCTGACGAACAGGTGCACCAGGAGTAATGCTCACGACTGCAGGGGTTTCGCTCTCTTCCTTCCTGCCGAGTACGTGCATGAGCGTCACTCGATCGCTGTCGAGCATCTGGTTCTCGCGCATCCACTCATCATTGTAGAGCTTCGAGAGATAACGCTCACCCGTGTCGCAGAGAATCGTCACGATGAACGCATTCGGATCATTCACTTCGCGCGCGACGCGCAATGCGACATGGGCAATGAGGCCTGATGACCCGCCGACGAATAAGCCTTCTTCGCGAGTGAGCCTCCGCGCCATTGCAAACGCCTGCTTGTCGCTCACGGTCTCGAAATCGTCGATCACGCTCATGTCGAGAGTTCCCGGAATCTTGTCCTGGCCGATTCCTTCGATCTTATACGGAACTCCCTCTCGAACTTCCTTGCCGTCGCTCTTCCAGTAGCTCGCGAGTATCGAGCCGACAGGATCGCCTGCAATTATCCGGATCTTCGGATTTTTTTCCTTCAAATAACGACCGACACCGGTGATGGTACCGCCGGTTCCTGCAGCAGCGACGAAGTGAGTGATGCGTCCTTCGGTCTGATCCCAGAGCTCTGGACCCGTCAGATCGTAGTGCGCCTGAGGATTCGCATCATTGTAGAACTGGTCCGCGAGAATTGCGTTTGGAGTTTCTTTCGCAATTCTCTTTGCCATCATCACGTAGCTGTCGGGATGGTCCGGCGGCACTGCCGTCGGTGTGACGATGACCTCTGCACCGAACGCCTTTAAGAGTCGCACTTTTTCCTGCGACATCTTGTCCGGCATCGTGAACACGCACTTGTATCCCCGAATTGCCGCAGCAATCGCAAGTGCGGTTCCGGTGTTGCCGCTCGTTCCCTCTACAATCGTTCCGCCCGGCTTGAGCCTTCCCTCGCGCTCTGCTTTCTCGATGATCGGCATCGCAATGCGATCCTTCACCGATCCGCCGGGATTGAAAAACTCTGCCTTTGCGTAGACTGGGGTTCGAATTCCGCGCGTCACGGCATTCAACCGGATCAGCGGGGTCCACCCGATTGTCTCGAGAACGCTCTCGTACGGATGACGATTTCTTTCAGCCGGCATTATTGACTCTGCTGGCCGGCTGTTGCTGCTCCTGAATCGGCTTTTTTGAGAATGGTGTCACCCGGAAGCGGCGGCGCCTCGGGATGTCTGAAGTACACCGGGAAAAGAATCGAAACGGGAACTGGTTGATTGCGTGTCTTTGCGGGAATGAACCGAAGCTCAGTCGATCCACGCACCGCTGCTGAATCGAGGGCAGGATATCCCGAGCTCTCCGCAACGTGCGTCGAGTCTCCAACGATCGATCCTTCCTGATCTATGTAAACGCGCAGCGTGACGTTTGCCTGAACCTTCTTAGAATAGAGCGAAGGTGGATATCTGAACGGCAATTCCTTGTTCAGCATTACCGGAAGCACGTCGGGCCTCGGGCCCACTCCGGAGAACTGATCGCCCTGGGCGCCTTTGCATGCTGTGATTGCCAGACCGACCGCTGCTGCTGTCACGAGCATCCTGCTTTTCATCGACATTTCGATAATCTACCCCTGCCTCGCACGAGTCACGAGCCGATCCAGAAGTGACAGCGCCTCGAGAGGCGTAAGCCTTTCCGGATCGATCTTCCTGAGCTCGTCGAGAACTGGATGTTGCGTTGAGCTGAAAAGAGAGAACTGATCGACTGACGATGTTTTAGCTGATACTCGGCTCCTTCTTGATTGTGGTTCACCAAGCGCTGATACGATCTCCTCACCTTCGAACAGTGCGAGCAATTTTCTCGCCCTTTCGAGAACTGCCGGCGGCAGTCCGGCGAGACGACCCACTTCTATTCCATACGACCGGTCTGCTCCGCCCGCAACGAGCCTGTGCAGGAACAGCACCTGGTCACCGACTTCGCGAACCTCGACACTATAGTTGCAAGCTGATACTAATTCGTCCGGCAGCTGCGTAAGCTCGTGATAGTGCGTTGCGAACACTGTCTTGCACTTCACGCGGTCGTGCAGGTACTCGCTCACCGACCACGCAATCGACACTCCATCATAGGTCGACGTTCCACGACCGATCTCATCGAGCAGCACGAGGCTT
>DASUXX010000213.1:0-5412 GCA_036377755.1 Gemmatimonadaceae bacterium | reverse complement strand
GTCGATTCACGCGGTCAAGGGAGTTGGAATCGGGATCGGATTCGAAGCCGCCCAGCTCCGCGGCTCGCAGGTGCACGACGAGATCTTCGCTGCTGACGCGCGTGAACGTACGGGCAGCATCGAGCGCAGGACTAATCGCGCAGGCGGACTCGAAGGTGGCATGACGACCGGCGAGCCGATTGTCGTTCGCGTTGCGATGAAGCCGATCAGCACCCTTATGAAGCCGCTCGGGACAATCGACATGACGACGCGTGAAGCAGCGAGTGCTTCAGTCGAGAGAAGCGACGTGACTGCGGTGCCTGCAATGGGAGTTATTGCCGAAGCGATGCTCGCGTTTGTCGTTGCGCAGGCGATGCTGGAAAAATTCGGCGGAGATTCGTTGAGAGAGACACGGCGCAATCTCGATGGATATCTCGCGCGATTGGCGGAGAGGCGTGCCGGATCGAAAGCCTAACATCATTCTCGTCGGGCTTTCCGGGAGTGGAAAGACGGTCATAGGTCGCGCGGCCGCACGGCAGCTCCACTGGCCGTTCATCGATTTCGATACGGAGATCGAGCACCGCCAGCACATGTCGGTGCCGCAGATATTCGAGAGGTTCGGAGAGGCACATTTCCGCGGTCTCGAGCAGGATTTCACCCGCGAGCTTGTTACCTGCAGCGGAACGATTATGTCTGCAGGAGGAGGATGGATCACGAACCGGGAATCAGTGGCACTTTTGCGCCCGACCGGTCGTATCATATACCTTAGAGCGGCTCCCAGCACGCTCGTGGCCCGTTTGGCAACAGCGAGGGTGCGCCGGCCGCTCCTTGAGGTGCCCGACCCTCTGGACAGGCTGACTAGAATGCTCGAAGAGAGGCGGTCGCTTTATGAAGAGGCCGACCTTGTGATCGATACTGAAGTCTTTGACAGAAAACAACTTATAGAACAGGTTCGGCGGTATGCATTGTCTCAATAACGGGAACCCGCCTTTCCTTGCCACCCCTTTTGCCCGCAAATAGGTTAACCGAAATGGATGATCGCCAACCGCTGCCAATGACGTTCAGAGTGATGGGACCGCACGAGCGGGGCAGGTTCGCCCCGGAAGCGTGGGGGCACCTTCTCTCGCTGAGCGGCTCGGGCGCGATCAATCCAATGGAGCTCGAGCACATCATCGAGCGCGCGCTCATTCAGATCGACGGGCGCATCGCGCTCGAAGATCTGCGGTCACTTCTCGAAGGCTCAGGTCTCGAGGATACGGGCGGGGCGGCCGACAACCAGACAGTTCACTGAACGATGGCCACCGCAAAAAAAAGCACAGCAAAAAAGACGGCCGCAAAAAAAGCGGCAAAGCCGCGCGCTCGAAAGCAGGCCGCGGTCATAGATGAAGGTCCGCCGCCGGAGCCGGGAACGACTTCGCTCGTAATTGTCGAGTCACCCGCAAAGGCAAAGACCATCGGCAAGTATCTGGGGCGCGGATATCGCGTTCGCGCAACGATCGGTCACGTGCGTGACCTGCCCGAAAAGAAAATCGGAATCGACATCGACAACGGCTTCGAGCCCGAGTACGTCACGATTCCGGGAAAAGAAAAAACTCTCACCGAGCTCAAGAACGCAGCGAAAGAATCGCGCGAGATTCTGCTTGCGACAGACCCTGATCGCGAAGGCGAAGCCATCGCATGGCATGTAGCGAGTCAGGTACGCCGCAGGAATGGCGCACCGATTCGTCGAGTTCTCTTTCACGAGATCACCAAGGACGCTGTTCAAACCGCAATCGCAAACGCTGGCGAGATCGACGAAAAGAAAGTCGATGCTCAGCAGGCCCGTCGCGTTCTCGATCGTCTCGTTGGTTACAAGGCGAGCCCGGTTCTCTGGAAGACCGTAAAGAAGGGAATCTCGGCTGGTCGCGTTCAGACTGTCGCGCTGCGTCTTCTCGTCGAGAGAGAGCGAGAGATCAAGGCATTCAAGCCAGTCGAGTACTGGACTATCGAAGCGCTGCTCGAAAAAGATGGAAAGGAGTTTGTCGCAAAGCTCCATCACATCAACGACAAAAAGGCAAGCATTCCCAATCAGGAAGCTGCCGGGAAGATCCTCAGCGATCTTGCTGCGCTGAAGACTTTCGGTGTGACCGAAGTAAAGCGGCGCGAGCGCAGAAAAAATGCTGCTCCTCCATTTACGACGAGCACGCTTCAGCAGGAAGCTGCAAAGAAACTCGGGTTTGGATCCAAGCGCACGATGCGTCTTGCACAGGATCTTTACGAAGGCATCGAGATTGGTCCTGAGGGCTCAGTCGGTCTCATCACGTACATGCGTACCGATTCAACGCGCGTGTCCGAAGCAAGTGCAACTCAGGCGCGTGACTACGTCGGCATGATGTATGGGCCCGAGTTTCAGTCGGCCGCTCTGCAGCTCTATGGCGATGGGAAAGCGCGCAATGCGCAGGATGCGCACGAAGCGATTCGTCCTACCGATCCAACCCGCCGGCCAGAGCACATTGCGCGGTACCTCAAGCCCGACCAGCTCAAGCTTTACGAGCTGATCTGGCAGCGATTCACTGCGTCCCAGATGGCGCCTGCGCGGTTCGATACTACGACAGTCGACTTCGATCTCGCACGCGTCTCGCTTCCGTATTTCTTCAGGTCGACTGGCAGCGTCATGAAGTTCGAAGGCTACCAGAAGGTCTATCGCGAAACGCGCGAGCAGGGCGAGCGCGGCAAGGCGCTCGAAGAAGAGCAGCCGCTGCCATCGATGGCCGTTGGCGAGGAAGTGCCTGTAAAGCAGGTCACTCCTTCGCAGCATTTCACCGAGCCGCCGCCGCGCTATTCCGAGGCAAGCCTCGTTAAAGAGCTCGAGCGCCTCGGTATTGGGCGCCCGTCGACATATGCGTCGATTATTTCGACACTCGTCGATCGGCGATATGCACAGCTCGAGAGCCGTCGATTCTTCCCCACTGAGCTTGGCGACCAGGTCGAGCGCGTGATGGTGAAGTCGTTCCCCGACGTATTCAATGTTCAGTTTACTTCGCAGATGGAAACCGGTCTCGACAAGGTCGAGGACGGTGACGTGAACTGGCGCAAGATGCTCGAGGATTTTTACGGTCCGTTCGCTGATTCGCTGAAGAGCGCCGACATCGAGCAGCTCATCGCAGAAGCACACGATCTTTCCGCTATCGAGAACGAGCGTTGCCCCGTGTGCGGAGGCAAGCTCGTTGCGCGCGGCGGATTCTTCGGTCCGTTCATCGCGTGCGAAAATCATCCAAAGACGTGCAAGTACACACGGCCCCTGCGCGGCGAGAGAAAGGCAGCGCAGCTCACCGATCAGCTCTGTCACGAGTGCGGGGCACCGATGGTGATCCGCCACGGCAGGTCTGGCGAATTCCTCGGATGCAGCCGATTCCCGAAATGCCGCGGCACCCGATCGATGCCGACAGGCGTGAAGTGTCCAAAGGATGGCGGTGACATCGCAGTTCGCCGCTCCAAGAAACGCGGCAAGCCGTTCTATGGATGCGCGAATTATCCTGCGTGCGATTTTGTCATCTGGGACAAGCCTGTTCCGGAAGTTTGTCCCGAGTGCGGATATGTCGGAGCAGAAGCAAAGTCCAACAAGACGCGCGGCGAATATCGTCGGTGTATCAATTGTGCTAACGAGTGGGAGCCGGCGGCGGAGGCTCCTGTCGAAGCGCTGGCAGGTTGAGGCCGCCGGCGAGGTAAACAGAGGGCAGCTTAACGCGCTTCGCGCGTTAAGTGCCTGGCAGAGTTAGCAGAGACACAGAGGGAAAACCCAACAGAGTGACGCACAGAGTTTCCGTTGTAGGCGGTGGGCTTGCAGGATCAGAAGCGGCTTGGCAGCTCGCCGAGCGTGGGCATCGCTTGGCGTTGTATGAGATGCGTCCCGTAAAAAAGACTCCTGCGCATCACACGGAGAAGTTCGCAGAGCTCGTCTGCTCCAACACGTTCAAGAGCACAGAGATTACGAATGCGCATGGACTGCTCAAGGCAGAGATGCGTGCGCTCGGCTCTATGATTCTCGAGTGTGCTGACGAGGCTCGCGTGCAGGCAGGCAGCGCGCTCGCCGTTGACCGCGAATGTTTTGCCGCTGCTGTCACGCGGCGCATTGAATCTCATCCGAACATCGAGATTCGTCGCGCCGAAGTGAGCGAGGTGAACGGGCCATGCGTGATCGCGACCGGCCCTCTGACATCCGACGCGCTTGCGGAGGCAATTCGCGTGCGGCTCGGAACGGGTGCGCTTGCATTCTATGATGCGATTGCCCCGATCGTGTCGCGCGAGTCGATCGATGAATCCATCGTCTTCACTGCATCGCGTTACGATCGCGAGACGATGGCCGACGCCACCGAGGATGGTGCCTATCTCAACTGCCCGATGAATCGCGAAGAGTATGAAGCGTTCATCGAAGCGCTGACGACAGCCGACCAGTTTCACGGTCACGAGTTCGATGAGGTGCCCTACTTCGAAGGATGCATGCCTGTCGAAGTCGCAGCGAAGCGCGGCGCAGATACTCTTCGATTCGGTCCAATGAAGCCAGTAGGACTCACCGATCCACGCACTGGCCGCCGGCCGTACGCTGTAGTGCAGCTCAGAAGAGAAGATCGCAACGGCAACATGTGGAACGTCGTTGGATTTCAGACTCGTCTAAGAATTCCCGAGCAGCAGCGTGTGCTGCGAATGATTCCCGGCCTCGCGAACGCGGAGTTCCTGCGATACGGCTCAATTCACCGCAACTCATACTTGAATTCGCCCGCTGCACTCACGTCGCATCTCTCAGCGAAAGATGATGAGACGATTCTCTTCGCGGGACAGGTTACAGGCGTCGAGGGATATACTGAGTCATCAGCTACAGGGATGATTGCCGGAATGAATCTCTCGCGCATTCTGGGCGGCGCATCTCCCGAAGTTCCACCACCAACTACAATGCTCGGCGCATTGTATCGATACCTCCGAGAGGCAGACCCGCGTCATTTCCAGCCGATGAATGCAAACTTCGGCCTGCTCGACGACTTGCCGGAGAAAATCCGCGACAAGAGGCTCAAGCGAGAAAAATTCGCAGAACGCGCGCTTGCTGACATTGCCGAATGGGGAGCGAGCGTCGCTGCAGTCGCAACGTGACTGAAGTAGAGGAATTTCTCGAGCATCTCGAGAAAGAGCGCAACGTTTCCAGCCACACACTGAAAGCATACAAGCGGGATCTGGATGAGCTCGTCTCATTCATGTCGAAGTATTACGGAGACCGCGAATGGTCGTGGCAGGGAATCGACCGGCTCGCTCTCAGAGGATTCCTGGCGCATCTCAATCGTCGGGAGCTCAGTAAGCGCTCCATAGCCAGAGCGCTGTCGGCGGTGCGCAGCTTCTATGCGTTCATGAATCGAAACGAGATGGTCGATTCGAATCCTGCACGCAGCGTAAGCAGTACCAAGC
>DASUXX010000212.1:0-8185 GCA_036377755.1 Gemmatimonadaceae bacterium | reverse complement strand
ACTGACGGTATCACCGAAGAGATCATCAATGCCCTGACCAAAGTCAGAGCGCTCGACGTGGCATCACGCACGTCGGCGTTCGCGTTCAAGGGCAACAAGGAAGACATCACCGCGATAGGACGCAAGCTCAAGGTCCACACTGTTCTCGAAGGAAGCGTGCGCAAGGCAGGGAACCGCCTTCGCATCTCTACTCAGCTCATCGATGTGGCAACCAGCTTCCAGCTCTGGTCAGAACGCTACGATCGTGAGATGGAGGACGTGTTCGAAATCCAGGACGAGATCGCGACGAGCATCGTCAACGCACTGAAGGTCGTGCTGACGGAGAAGGAAGAGAAGGCGATGAAAAAGGTGCCCACGCAAAGCGTGCGTGCCTACGAATATTATCTTCGCGGCCGCGTTCTGTTTCATCAGCGCACTGGGAATTCGCTCGATGCTGCTGAAGAGCTGTATCGACGGGCAATCGCATTGGACCCGGACTATGCAATTGCGTTTGCGGGCTTAGCCGATTGCTCATGCTTCAGGTTCTTCGAGCATGCAGGCGGAGACGAAGCGCTTGCGCAGGCAGAATCTGCGAGCCGTCGTGCACTCAAGCTCGATCCAGAGCTCGCCGAAGCTCATGCGTCACGCGGGCTCGCACTCACCTACCAGCGCAGGTTCGATGAGGCAGTAGAAGAGTTCGAGCGTGCAATCGAGCTCGACTCGACGCTGTACGAAGGCGCATGGTATTATGCGCGGTCGCTTCAGACGCAGGGCAAGCTCGATGATGCGGTCAAGTATTATGAGCGCGCTGCGGCGCTTCGCGTCGATGATTATCAGGCGCTGATATTCGCCGGAATCGTTTACAAGGCACTCGGCCGGCCGGAGGAAGAGCAGAAGGCGAATGATCGCGCACTCACCTCGATCGACCGCGCACTCGGGCTCAACCCCAACGACTCCCGAGCTCTATACCTCGGGGCAAACGTTCTCTACGATCGCGGCGAAACAGTGAAGAGTGAAGAGTGGATCAGGCGTGCAGTTCAATCCGATCCGACTAATCCTCTCATGCTCTACAATGTCGGCTGCTTCTATGCAGTGATTGGTAAAAAGGATCTGTCCCTCGATCATCTCGAGAGTGCAGTCGAGATGGGGATGCGCAATATCGACTGGCTCGTGTCCGATCCGGATCTCACACCAGTTCGAGAGGATCCGAGATTTCAGGCGCTGATAAGGGAAAATCAAAAGAAATCCTGATGCGATAGATCCGATCGCCGCTCTCATCACGTATACGGAAAAGGCTGATGCACCGACGCTGCAGCCTGCCGGTGCGGCTGGCTTGCTCCGGTATCGTAAAACGGGAAGAGGAGCGGATGATGAAGACAGATCGGATTTACCAGGCAATTTCTCTTGCGGCAATTACGACACTCTTTGCCGCGTGCTCGAGCGAGCAAGCGACGTCTCCGGCGGAAAAAATGAGCGCGATGTCGAGCATGAGCTCGGATCGGTCGCTCAAGGAAGGCACGATTTACGTTGCTGAGCTGCGTCCTTTGAATGCAGGTGTCCAGAACAATCTCGATCCGGATCCATCCACGCCATATGGCGTTGCCAGCGGCAAGGCCCTGTTCCGTGTCGTGAACGGAATGCTCACTGCGATCGTCGATGCGACTGGAACCGAGCCGGCTGAAGGAGCTTTTCCCGACGGAACTCATCCACAGCACATTCACGCCGCCGATCGCTGTCCGAATTCATCGGCGGATACCAATGGTGACGGGATTGTCGATGTGATCGAAGGGCTTCCGTTTTATGGACCGATTCTCGTTCCGCTCGACGGTGACATCAGCAATACCACGTCCGAGATTCCGACGTTCCCGTTCGGCGCCGGCGAGAGGGGAACGTTCCATTACGAGGCAAGTACTTCGCTGAGCACACTGGAAACCGCGCTGAACGAGCCGATCAATCTTGCATCACGTCATGTGGTAATTCATGGCGTCGATCTCGCAACGCCGCTCCCTGCAAGTGTGCAGTCGCTGCCCGGGCTCCCTGCCCAGGTGACGCTCCCAGTTGCGTGTGGAGAAATTCGCGAATTGAGGTGAAGTCTTAGGGGCTGCCCCATCTTGCGTACAGAGATCAGCAGTCGTAAAAAGGCGGGATGATTTCACGTCCCGCCTTTGGCATGCTTCGACATGCAGTGCTCGTTCTGTGCGCAATTGGAGCGCTTGCATGCAGCGATCGACCGCCTCGCGACCGCCCCGATTCTGCCGTCAGCCGCGTCCCCACCAGCGAGCTCTACAAGGTTGCGTCCGACTCCGCGATTCTTCGTGCCGCTCGTGCGCTGATGTTAGCGGACTCGAACGTTGCTGTCGTCACGGTCGATTCAACCGGTCAGCCGCGAGTGCGAACGACGAAAGCCTTCGTTGCGCCGATCGATTCAGCTGATCCTGCGAAAGGTGTCACTGTCTGGATCATGACCCGGTTACAGACGCGGAAGGTCGAACAGATTCAACGGCATCCGCAGGTTACTCTATACTTCAACGACGATGCGCGAGTCGAGTACGCGACGGTAATGGGAATCGCGACAATTCATCGCGATCCGAATAATCCGCAGGCAAAGGCTTTCTACCAGAACGGTTACAAGGAGTTTTTCTGGCCCGACTTTCCTCGCGACTTCGTGATGATAGAAGTGAAGCCAGTGTGGCTGGAGTATCTCGGCCCCGGGATCGCCGCGCATCCTGATACGTGGCGGCCGCAGGCCGTTGTCTTGAAGTAGGGGCGGGTTTCCGCGGACACGCAAAACGCGATGATCCAAAGCTGCCGGGTCCTGCGCAGGGTGAGACAGGAAAAAAACTCACACGCGAGGAACGGAAATGAAAAAGGGAGCTGCTTCTTTGATCGTTACCCTGGCTCTTGCCTCATTCGCTGCGCTTTCGGGCGGTGCGGAATCAGCTGCCGCCCGGCCAATGGCCGAAGTGTATTACAGGTGTCAGAGCGGATATGCCTTCGAGACCAATGGAAGCGCGGTTCACTGCAAGAAGCCCGCATGGACCGAGCAGCGCTCACTCGCTAATTGCCCAATCGGGCTCTATCCGACAGTCGATCGCATTGGAAGCAAGGACATGTGCGCAGCTACAAATGCCATCTCCGGAGAAATCGACGTCGAGCAGGGCTGCACTCCTGCCGACATCGTGCTTGGCTTCACAAAAAAGATCGTCGCCGGCAAGGATTACTGCGCGAAAGGCCACCCTGCCGAGATTACCGCACCGTCAGTAGCGATATCAATCTGATCCGGTGCCGGACTTGAGCGCATGCGCGAGCCACGCCCGCGCAATGCGCCAGTCACGCTTGACTGTAGCGGTGGACAACGAGAGAGCTGCTGCAGTCTCATCGATGTCGAGGCCGCCAAAGAACCGGCACTCTACAACAGAGGCGCGACGCGGATCAACCCGCCCAAGCTCATCGAGCGCCTCGTGAAGATCGAGCAGCTGCGATGCTTCGAGTGGCGCGGCCTGAATGTCATCGTCGAGAGTAACAGCCATATCACCCTTGCCTCGCTTTCCCGCTTGTCGCCGGCGTGCAGCGTCGATCAATACCTCGCGCATCGCTCGCGCGATCAGAAGCTTGAAATGAGCGGCATCATTGGCAGGGACTCTTGAAGGGAGCAGCTTGAGATACGCTTCGTGCACTATTGCAGTCGTGCTCATTGTCTGCATTCGGTCATTTCGCATGCGCCGCGCAATGCGGCGCAGCTCATCGTAGGCCAGCGAGAACAACGTATCGAGCGCTTCCTTGTTGCCTGCGCGGGCACCTGCTAAAAGAGACTCGGTATGGTCGCTCATCCGATTGGCTTCCGCGGATCTGCCTCTCTGATAATCGCAGCCATTTCAGAGTCCTTGAGGAAGCTCTCGAACTCCTCCGCCTGGAACATGAACCACAATACTGCTCCGCGCGGGCTGGCGCGGCGGAGATATTCTTTCGCCCGATCACTTCGGCCGAGCGCAACTTCGGCAGCGCAAATCCAGAATGCTTCGGTAGGCGACGGCGTGGCTGCAACTATTTCTTCTGCGTCTGACAGCGCTTTCAGTGCGCTGCTTCTCTCGCCACTCGACCATCGTGCGCTCGCCAGCGCAGCAAGCTGAGGAACTCTATAGCTCGATGCGATCTTCGCCGCAGCTTCGGCGTCATTTCGCGCGCCGGCTATGTCGCCAAGCTGCGCGCGCAGCAATGACCGCGTCGCGCGTGCATATGCAACCTGCGGAAACGCGGCAATCGCGCTGTCGAGATAGGAAAGAGATTCGAGTCTTTTGCCGAGTCTCCTGTTGATCGCTGCCATGGGAACCAGTGTCATTGCGCGATCAGGCTCGAGATCGAGCACGCGCCGATAGGCTGCAAGCGCCTCGGTGTACCGGCCAAGCGCCATCAGCGTTTGACCGTATTGATGGAACGCCTCGGCATTGTAGGGATCGAGCGCGATAGCGTACTGGAATGCTTCGACAGCTCCTGTGAAATGCAGCGGATCTTTCCCGACCAGGATATACGCGCGAGCCAGCCATGCATCCGCCGACGTAGAATCGAGACGTGTTGCGCGGTCGGCGAGACTGAGCGCTTCGGTTAGCGGATCACCTGGGAACGATGCACTGGGTTTCCATCCCCAGTCTACGAGCAGCGTATACGCATACGCCTGCCGGGCGTATGCCGCGGCGAACATCGAATCTTCCTGTGTTGCGCGACGAAAGCTGACCATTGCCGATTCGACTGAAGCGGGCGTGCGAATCGCGAGCAGCTCGTTGCCGTGCAGAAAAGCATCGTATGCCTGCGAATTGGCAGGGAACGATCTTCCGATAGCTGCTCGCTCGCGATCGCTGGCGGGGCGGCCAATTGCGTCGAGAGTACCAATTACAAAGTCACGACCTATTTCGCGAAGCTCGCCGCGATTGAGAATTCGATTGGAGCTCATGAGAATCTTGTGAGACTCCGCGTCCTCGAGAGAAACTGAAATGCGCGGATATTGTCCGTTCTGTTGAACGGAGAGACGCAATAAGTGCAAACCAGGCGCAGGCGTGACATGCGCGGGATCAGCAGGTCTCGTGAGACGCATGCGGCGCAGGCCAACAACGCGTGCAGCAATCTCGTCACTCAGTGTGGTCGCAAGCGCGACCGCATCCTTGTCGGATGAATCGCCTGCGACTGGAAGAACAGCGAGCGCAACTGGCGCTGGTGTTGCTCCGTTTGACCTGAGCTGCTGATACCCGAGCCATCCGCCAACAATTACGACTACAGCGGCGGCCGCGAGAATACGAATGGTGCGCGGTCGTGTCCATAATCGAGCTGCCTTATCGAGCGCAGTTAGAAATTCAGCGGCGTTGCGATAGCGCTTCTGGGGATTTTTCTCGACCGATCTCCTTACTGCTTCAACCGCAGCGTACGGCAGCTTGCGAATCTCAACCGGCAACCGAATCGTGGACGCATCCTGAATTGCGGACATCACCTCCGCCGGCGTCGAGCCAGCGAACGGAGTCCTGCCGGTGAGCATCTCGAAGAGAACGATGCCCAGTGACCAGACGTCGGAAGCGGGTCCTGCGAATTGTCGGCTGACCTGTTCCGGACTCATATACAGAACTGTTCCGCGATTAGACTCCGATTGGTCGGCGGTCGTTAGCGTCGCAATGCCGAAGTCGAGCAGCTTTGCAAGTCCCTGCTGGGTGAGGAAGATGTTCTCGGGTTTTACGTCGCGATGTATCAGTCCGGCCGAATGTGCCGCGGCAAGTCCGGAGGCAATCTGTCTCGCGATGTCGAATGCTTCGCGGGGTGGGAGCGGACCTTGTCGGATGCGGTCGCGCAGTGTCTCGCCGTCGTATCGTGCCATCGCAATGAAGCGGCGGCCATCTGACGCTTCACCAACCTGATATATAGTTGCGACATTGGGATGATCGAGCGCGGATGCAGCCTGCGCTTCTGCAATGAGCTGGTCACTCGAGCGACCATCATTCACTGACGATGAGAGAAGCTTGAGCGCGGCGATGCGGCCGAGTTTGCTGTCGCGCGCCGCGTAGACAATTCCCATTCCGCCGCTTCCGATTTCAGAGATTATCTCGAAATCGCCTACCGTATCTCCCGGTTTCAATGCATCGGAAGGTTCGTCGAAAGCGAGATGAGCTACCGATTCGATGCCGTCGTCGAGGAGAGTTGAATCGGATTCATCTTCGGCGAGCATGCCCTTCACGATTGCCGCGAGATCATCGCGTCCGCTTGTGCTTGCATCGACGAATGCAGCGCGCTCGCGCGGGAGCATATCGAGCGCGCGCTCGAATATCTCCGTTGCACTCTTCCACAGATCAGCGTTCATGTTCGATTGCCGACTTGCCAGCGCCTGCTCCTGCCGCCAGGGACGTCAGACTTTGTGGCCGACTCTCATATTGCGCAAGTCAAATCGCTAGCACGAGCCGCTGACACCGAGGTCCACGCCATCGACGCGTGCGCCCGAGCCATTCCTGTGTGGCTCGACCCGGAAGTATCGAGTGAGCGAGTACGACGTCCCGGTTCCTTCCCATTGTGCGCGAATCGCTGGCGCACCGGCATACAGCACGATGCTCCACTTTCCGCGGCGGGATACGGCGTCACCCATATCGACAGCATCGGAGCCACCAGTGGTTGCGAGATCGCTCTTGTCGAACGCTGCCGTTCCATCGGAGCAGAGGGCGAGGCGCATGCGTCCGCCGGTAAACGAGCCATCGCGTCCGGATGCGGATGTACCACTTTGATAGACCATTCCGGTCACAGACCGCGCGAGCAACTCGGCCTCTTTCGACCCCTGCGCATTCTGAACGAGAGACTTACCGGGACGCGCGTATGCAGTCTCGAACTCGCCGATGCTCAGAATGAGATAACCACCGCGCCTGATCGCACGGCCTTTCACTGACTGGCCGCTGCTTTCATCGGAGACCGTGATATCGAGCCCGCCGTTAGATGGAGTGCCGGTGAAAAAGGCCTCTGCCTTTTTTGTCACGTTGCCGGAGAAGTAACCACGCTCGAGGGATTGTGCGACGCCGTGCACGGTTCCATTGTCGAGCTGCATCTGCGCGCGCTCGATTGTAGTGCCATCGTCAGACACAGCTTCCCAGTCGCCGACGAAATCCTGAGGGTTTGCCGGCGCAGCGGCGCTTTGCGGGCTATCAGTTCGCGGAGCCTGCGCGCTGGTATCCCGAGGCTCGGACGATGCGCATGCGATTGCGAAAAACAATAAGGGGACGATGATGGAATGTCTGTGAATAGCCGGCACTGGTCTCTCCTGCGCAATGAGGTGCATAAGCTAATGCGCAGAATCTGCGGGAATAGGATCAGGTCACCCCTGATTCCGAATGATCGCAATGATTCCTGACACGACAGGATCGCGTCCCGCGAAATAATCCTTGCTCGAGAGGGGAATGGGGATCTCGGGCGCGATCCACATTCGGCCGTCAGTGAAATCGGTGTTCTGATTCCAGCGTGATGAGATGATCGCGCGTGTTCCACTATACGGAAGTGTGACTGGGGTGCTTTCGCCAATGAAGTTCGGTCGTGATCCGGTTGGCTCTCCGACGAAAATCACTTGAGGGATGTAATGCTCTACCGTGGCTGCAAAGTTTTGTGCGGCGGAGAACGTTAGGCGACCCGTGATGACGTAAAGGCGTCGCGATGGATTGTCGTGAACGAACTGCGCGAGTGCGACGATCATTGGAGGAAAGAGCGCAGTTTCGCCGCCCGTGTTCTGCCTGATATCGAGGATGAGGTTGCGCGTTCCGTTTCTGCGCGCTGATCCGAGAATTGAATCCCCCATCTGCGACATGCTCAACTTCTCATCCTCGGCGATTGCGCCGAGGCGGACGTAAAGAGCTGAATCTTCGATAAGGGGATAAACGCTGAACAGCGAAGTATCTCTCAGGTATAGAGGAACTCTGGATATGTCGATGTCGCGTGGCGCAGGGAGAGGATGCACTCGTGTTGCGCGCCGGTGCGCGGTGAGAGTTGCCTCCTTCGTTGCACCATCGCGTGTGCGGAACGTGAATCGTGCACTGCTCGTATCGGCGGTTATCCCGATTGAATGAAGGATCTGCGGTGCGTTCAGCAATCTCGGACCGTGGGTGAGAATTCCGGTGTCGTTGTCACGCTGGATCAATGGAATCGTTCGGGTGATTGCCTCTTTCGCAGTTACATCGCCGATCTTCTCTACTTTCGC
>DASUXX010000211.1:0-2924 GCA_036377755.1 Gemmatimonadaceae bacterium | reverse complement strand
GCACTCCGTGGCTTCTGGTCGGATATCTCATCGATGCGCCGGCGCTGGCAGTTCCTGTGATTGTGGGAGCGGCGTCACGGGGCGAAACCCTTCGTGCAATTGTGAGTCTCCCTGCCTTCTTCGTCCTGCGCACCGTCAACGCCGTGTACTTCCTCGCGGCAGTATGGAGTGAACTTGTGATGGGACGCGGATTTCACCGTTACGAGAAGGGGCACTGATGACAGTCGGCCTTCCCGGATCAGGCATCGGTGGACTTTTCTACTTGTTGAGCGCAGTGATGATGCCGTTTCACGCCATTGCGAAGCGGCTCGTCATTGCGGTTGGGTTGCGCGCTGACGATGGCGTCACAACTGATTGGAGTCTCATAGGCAGACAGCTCGCTACGGCAATTGCGATCATCGCGTCGCTGTGGACGACGGGCTGGCTGCTTGCAGAATTCCTGATTGCGCATCCCACTGCACTCGGCACGGCGCAAACGACTGCAATAGGGAAAAAACTTCCCAACGTTCTGCGTGCGGGTGCCGTGATGGTCTCATTGCTCACGCTCGGTGCAGTTCTATTGTCCGTTCAAATCGCTCGTCTCGTCGTCAGGTCCCGCGAGGTTTCGGAGCAGAGTCCGTCTCGCACCATCGCAAAGATCGCTGCCGGTCTGCTGATACTCGTTTCCTCATCGACAGCAGCAGGGCAGGCGACTGAGAGCGCGAAGGCTGTATCAGCGCAACATCTCGAGGTTGCCGATCGAGCATTTGCAGATGAAGACACGGCGACTGCACGGCGCGAATATGAGGCTGCACTTGCTGCGAATCCCGCTGCCACGCGTGCGATGTATCGCCTTGGTCAGCTCGCGAAGTCGGATCCTCGCAAAGCAGAGCAGTATTTCCGCGACTATGTCCGCGACGAGCCCGGTGACGCATGGGGCTGGATTGCTCTCGGACAAACTCTTGCTGTGCAGAATAAGCTTGGTGATGCGTTGAATGCCTTTGATCGTGCGGCGCGCATTGCTCCCGATGAACCGGAGATTTCGAGTGCGCGCGGAAAGATCCTCGCCGCGCGAGCGCGAACTGCGCCTGCGATCGAGATCTTTTCCGGCGGCTCCCGTGATTCGGAGGAAAACCGGGCAACGAGAGCTGGTGGAGCACTCGTTGTTCCGATATCGGAGCGCGCGGTTGTTCGGGCGGCAGGTGGAAAGCGTTGGCTGTCAGGATTTGCGGATGCAACGGTTACCGAAGCCGGTCTTGGACTGACAGCCAGGCCGTCGCCCGCATTCAGACTCGAAGCCTTCGGCGGAGTATCGCGACCACATTCGACAATAAGCTTCACCGACACGATTCCTCCCGCGACTTCGGATACACCGCCCGTTACATGTCCTGGAAGTGGAAACGGCAACGGCAAAGGAGGCGGGCGGGGACGAGGCTGCACCGGGGGAGGTGGAACTCCTCCAGAAGGAACGATCATCCACACCGAGTCGCAGTCAGCCGCAAATCTTTTTACGGGACTGATTCGCGGAGTAGTTCGCAAACCCGGAACCCGGAGTCTTCTCGATCTTCGAGCGACGAGAACACTTCTCGACGCGACTCCGGTTCTAGTGATCAATCGCGTAGTTCGCAACGAGATCGCGGGGCGCGCTGACATCGAAGTGATCAATCGTGTGAAGCTGCGCGGCGGAGCGCGCACCGCGACTTATAATGCAACGGGAGATGACAACACTCGCAACGCGCTGCTTGGTGCACTCGCGGTAAATGCAACGGATGCGATCGAAGTAGCGGGAGTGTTTCAGCGCCTTGCCTTCGGCCACGCGACGACGAGCGGATATTTCGCACCGAAAGTCGCGCAGCTCGCCGAGGCGGCAACGTATTCGGAATTCGAATGGCCGAATGGAACGCTGCTCATCATCGATGCCGGGGCCGGTGCACAGCGCATTCAGGAATTCGAGAGTGCGATGGGCAAATGGGAGCCGAGCTACCGGTTGTTCACGTCGCTCGATATTCCATTTCGTCCTGCGAGCACGATTCACCTCGAGCTCGACAGCTACGATTCGCGCCTCGGCAGCGATGCGCCGTCGCTTTCGTCGAGCTGGCGATCATTCGCGTTCAGTGCTTCGGTGAGACTGGCGCTTCGCTGACCGAGTCGGGATGTTATCGGCAACATCCATCGATAACGAATGACCGCGATCGCCGATAATCAGCTCATAACGCTTCAGGATCTCCGGCGGGCTCAGGAAATCCTGGCTCCTGTTGCAGTTCGCACTCCCCTCCTGTTCGACGATGTACTGAGCGAAAAGCTCGGCGCACAGATCAGATACAAACCGGAATGCCTGCAGCGCGCGGGTGCGTTCAAATTCCGCGGCGCATACAACTATCTGCATTCGCTTCCGGAAGATGTGCGCAAGCGCGGCGTGGTTGCGCCTTCATCGGGCAATCACGGTCAGGGCGTCGCGATGGCTGCCCGTCTTTTCGGCGTTCCAGCGACAGTCGTCATGCCGACGAACGTCACGGCACCAAAGCGGTCAGGTGCGGAAAGACTCGGAGCGAAGATCGTTCTTGCGGGCACAACGACACACGAGCGCGCAGTGAAAGCGGAAGAGATCAGTCGCGACGAAGGCCTCACGATGGTCCATCCCTATGATGATCCGATGATCATCGCAGGCCAGGGTACAGTCGGCCTCGAGATTGTCGAAGATCTTCCACAGGTCGAGATGGTTCTTGTGCCGGTCGGCGGCGGTGGGTTGAGTGCGGGTGTCGCAACAGCGGTGAAGCTGATGCTGCCCAATGTGCGAATCGTCGGTGTCGAGCCCGTCGGCGCACCGAAGCTTTACCGTGCGCGCGAAAAGGGCGCGCCTGTTCGCCTGGAATCCACAGGTGGATTAGCCGACGGACTGCAGGCTACCGAGATTGGCGGCCGGCCATTCATGCATCATCAGGCTT
>DASUXX010000210.1:0-3535 GCA_036377755.1 Gemmatimonadaceae bacterium | reverse complement strand
GATAACCAGGTCACCGAACCCACCAGTCAGGTGCAGCCTGACGAAACAATCCGGGCCGGCAAGGGTGCCTCCGCCTCTAACAGTATCATTGCACTCGAGCCAATACCTGGAGCTTCGCCCTCGTACTCGGCGGCATACGCTATCAACGATCTGGGGCAGGCAGTTGGGGAGAGCAGCACCTCCAGTGGGTCGACCACTGCAGTGATCTGGGACAACAGCACAATTCCTCAGGACCTCGGCATGCTCGAAGGCGACGTCGCGAGCGGGGCACTCTCGATCTCCAGCGATGGCAGCGTCATTGCCGGAATCTCGCGTGACGCCACCACCTATCATGCGGTTCGGTGGCTCAAATCAAACGGCGCATGGCTCATCGATCCGCTGCCAAATGGGACTGGATGCTTCGTGAGCAACATGTCATCCGATGGCAGGGCCATTGTCGGAACGTGTAACAATACATTCGCAGTCGTCTGGCTGAACGGAGCCCGCATTACACTCGGAACTGGTTCAGGATCCGGCGTCAATTCAAGGTTCCAGGCGGTTGGCACCAACGGGTCGCCTAGTCGCGCGGTTCTATGGAATTTCGCGACCCTTCCAGTGACAGAGACAGATCTCGGGACGCTCGGCGGAAGTTACGCCGTTGCGACCAACATCAATGATGCAGGCCAGGTAACCGGCTGGTCCGAAAATGCGGATCTCGTGTCACACGCATTCCTGTGGTCGCCGAGAAAGGCGAGCATGATCGACCTTGCACCGGGATCGCCGATAACAGGCGGTGGTTACGCTGTTAATGACGCGGGCAAAGTTGCGGGAGACATGTTCCCAAGCACTCAGCACGGCGGATACTATGACGGTGGTCGCAAGGTCGTAGATCTCGGCGTGCTGCCCGGCTACGCCTCCAGCTTCGCGCGCGCGCTGAACAACAAGGGTCAGGTTGTGGGCTGGAGCACTACGTTCAGCTTCTCCCAGACCCGCGCGACGATGTGGACTGTGAAATAGGGTGCTTTTGTCGGAATCCTGTCCTATTATGGTGCGTGATCATCCATACGGTCCGCGCCATGAAACGGCTCTTCATCCTTACGTCCACGATCGCCATCGCGATCACCTCGGCATGCGACGGATCTACTGGTCCGCGCACAGGCAGCCTCACTGTCACCATCAATGGGCTGCCCGCCGAGGTTCCGGCGTCGGTCTCGATCACTACGCCAAAGAAGACGACTCTTACGGCGACTGCGACAACAACACTCGCTGATCTCGAGCCAGGCACTTATCAGATCGCAGCATACAACGCGAGCAACAGCCGCAGCACGTTCGCACCTACGAACGTCACTGCGACAGTCGAAGTCGTCGCGAGCAAAACTCCTGCACAGGCCGGCGTCACTTATTCGGTAACGACAGGAGTCGTAGCCGTCTCGATCACTGGCGTACCCGCGGGCGCATCACCGGTTATCTCGCTCATCGGTCCGGGTTCACCCCGCGTAGTGAGCGCTTCGGGAGAAGTCGGCAACCTCGCACCCGGCGAATATACGGTCGTCGTAAACAACATCGACTCCGACGAGTTGTATGCCGGAGCTCCGAATCCGTCGTCACTTACAGTCACTGCATCCACGACTGCAGTGCCGTTGTCAGTTGCATATACAGCATCGACCGGAAGAGTTGTTCTTTCATCATCGGGATTACCGCCCGGGTATGTACCGGTGTGGGATCTCATCGGGCCCGCAGGATTTTCAAAGACCGTGAGTGGAACGGGGCAGGTGGTAGTGACGCATCTTCCACCCGGTCAGTATAGCGCGCTTACGCGCAACATCATTGTCTCAGGCGAGACTTATGGATCGGCAACCAATCCAACTTCGTTCAGCATTGCAGCAGGGCAGTCGACGCCACTCAATATTGCGTTCGTCCTTCGCCCGCCGACGCTCGACCTGTTGATCGGCGCAGCATATCTCACGCAGTCGACTCAGAATCTTTCAGGAACAGTGCCGTTGATTGCGGGCCGCGATGCGTACCTCCGCGTTTTTGCGCGCGCAAACGAAAGCAACAACGCAGCGCCAGCGATGCGCGCGCGTTTTTATCGTAATGGCGCGCTTGTCGCAACTCACGACATCGCACCACCAGGCACCGGCGTCCCTCTCGGGATCAGTGAAGCAAATGCAACCGATTCATGGAACGCAGCAATTCCCGGAGCGTTGATTCAGCCGGGAACGTCGATACTCATCGACGTAGATCCTGCCAATGCAATCAAGGAAGTCGATGAGGCGGACAATCAGTTCCCTGCGAGCGGTACTCCAAAGCTGCTCGATGTGCGGACTGTTCCTCCCGTGAATATCCGGTTCGTGCCGATCATGACGGCGGATGGAATCACAGGTGATGTAACGCAGGGTCGCCTGAGTGAGCTGGTGAACATGACGCTGCGCATTCATCCGCTTTCCAGTATCGATGCGGACCTGCGCAGTGCATTCTCGTCGACCTTCGTACTCGCGAAGAATGACACGAATAACGTCTGGGTGAAACTCCTGGGTCAGATCGATGCGCTGCGTGTCGCCGAAGGATCAGGCCGGCAATATGTGGGAGTGCTCAAGGATCTCGTCGGCAGTGGCGTAGCAGGAATTGCATATGTGCCAGGCAAAGCGGCCGTTGTGTTCGACGAGAACTACGCAACCGAGACACTCGCCCACGAGCTTGGCCACAACTGGAGCAGGTTCCACGCACCATGCGGAAACCCGGCTGGCGTCGATGGCTCATTCCCATATGCCAACGCTCGCATCGGCGTCTACGGCTACGATGGAGCTACATCGAAAATACTTCCGAACGACATGCCCGATCTCATGAGCTACTGCTGGCTCAATCTGTCGTTCAATATCTTGACACCGAGACGGTGGACGAGCGACTACACCTATATGGGAGTGCTCAACTATCGTCAGTCATTCCCGGATGTGCCCGTACAGGATGCAGCACGGCAGGAATGTCTCGTTGTGTGGGGCAGAGTGACGCGCCGGGGACTCGTGCTCGAGCCAGCGTTCACTGCGAATACAATTCCAGTGCTGCCACCGCGAGGTGGTAAGCTTCGCCTTGCTGCGCGTGATGAATCGGGCGCAACGATCGCATCGTTCTCGTTTGATCCTCAAAGGATCGCAGATGCGCCGGATGCAGAAGAGCACTTTGCTTATGCGATTCCTGTGAATCAGATAGGAATGAATCGTCTTGCTTCGCTCTCGTTGAGTGCTAGCGGACTTGCGCCTCAGACAAGAAATGCGGTTGGAGTGAGCATGACGGATGCGCAGGTGAACGTGTCATCGCCGCGCGCAGGCATCACTCGGTTCAAGTGGAACACAGCCGCTGCTCCACTGCTTGTGATCAGCGACTCGCGAACGGGAGAAATTCTTTCACTTGCAACTTCGGGCGACGTGTCGGTTCGCACATCCGCGACTTCGTTCAGGGTAAAAGCTTCGAATGGTGTGCGATCGATGGAGATGCAGCTCAGGAAGTAGACGGGAACAGGCCCCATACGACGCGAGCCAGTCTGAGCCTGTGCGTCGAT
>DASUXX010000209.1:0-6524 GCA_036377755.1 Gemmatimonadaceae bacterium | reverse complement strand
CGGAGCGAGCTCTCTTCACCGCGTTGATGGTTTCGCGCTGATCGCCGATTCTTTGCGCAAATCTCGCCTTACCAAGAGCCGCATCCACCCGCGCGCTCGGCGTATTTATCTTCGCGGCAATTGCGAGTGCTTCTGATATGTAGGCCTTCGCCTGGACATTGTCTGCGAGCTCACTGAGAGTGATGAGATCACTCATCTCCTCGAACATTGCTTTCTGGCCGCGATGAATCCGGAGCGCTTCCTCCATTCGTCCCAGCGCAAGGTCGGAGCGGCCTGCCGCAAGCTGACTTCGCGCTTCTGCGCGCAGGATGATTCCTGACTCGCCGTCGAGACCAAGCTCGCCACTCAGGGCACGAGCGCGCCCAAGAAATTCGAGTGCGCGCTGATGATCGCCTGCGACCTGATAGAGCTCGCCGAATAATCGGAGATTATTCTCCTGCTCCTGCTTGAGTCCCTGCTCCTGTGCCATTCGCGATGCAGTATCGAGAAGCGCGAATGCACGCTGTGGCTCGCCGAGTACGTCGTACGCGGTAGCAAGCTGGCCCATCGAATTTTGAATGCCGGTGTTGTACTCGATCGACTTATATCTGTCGGCCGCCTGATGAAGCAAGGGTATTGCACCTGCAGGATCGCCCATTTTTATGAGCAACGCAGCAAGATTATTGAGTGCATTTCCTTCCAGGCGCGCATCACCGAGAGCTTTGCCTGCATCACGCGCAGTCTCGAATCCTTTCTGCGCCTCGTTCAACTCGCCAAGATCCTGAAGCACCAGGGCGAGATTGATGGCGCCGCGGTTTATCCCCGCGGTGTCGCCCACAGCGCGTGCAGTTTGCATCGCCTTGTTGAACAACGTCCGCGCTTCGATCAGACGGCCTTCATCGCGCGCTATCAATCCGAGAGAGTTATATGACCTGGACAGCTCGCCTTTTCTTCCGAGCCGCAATTTGAGATCGAGAGACTGCTGGGCGATCGTTCGGGCAGAGTCATAGTTGCCAAGCCGCCACTGTCGCATGCCGAGCCACATGAGAATGTGCGCCTGGGCTGCGCTGTCTTTTCTTATCGAGTCTGTCGCGAGTGCGTGCCGCCAGATCGAAAGCGCCGAATCGTATTCGCCGGCAAAGTACAGCGATTCAGCACGGCTTTGTTCGGGCGACGCGTACGCCGGCGGAAGTTTCGACACCTCGCTGCTTCCGGGATTCGCGTTCTGCGATTTGTCACGCGAGCATGCTGCGATCAGTGTCAGTGCAGCGATCGCAACCGGGTGTCGCATCAGCGCGATGTATGGAAGCTGTTGATTCCCGATGTTACCGATCTTCCATCCGGACGCAGCGCGTCAACGTACCAGAAGTATCTGCTGTCTGCAGCGAGTCTTATCGAATCGGGCAGCGCAACCGTTGTATCCTGTGTCGCCTGCGACCAGACCGGTCGTCCAGCCTGGTCGGTGATAGTCACTCTATATGAAGATCCGTCGTCGCGCTTCCACGTGAAGGTGCGTGTCGATGCGTCGAGCACTGCATCAGAAGCGGGCGATACTATCGATACCGACGGAGCTATCGTCGACGGAGGTGATATTCGCTCGATGTGTTGAGGCGAACGTCCAATCTCACCTTTGGGCCAGACCATTATGAGCACGGCAGCGGCCGCAGCGAGTCCTGCAAGCGCAAACCAGCTGCGACTGACTTTCTTTGCCGGCGGCGCGCTCGCAATCGCTCGCTGACCTTCGATCAGCTCACTCCTGCATTCCGCGCACACCGTAAGATGCCGCTCCACATTCTCACGCTCGGCAGCATTCAAGCTGTTAGTGAGATAGGCGCTGAGCTCTTCGGAGCTTAGATGTTCCACGAGCACCACCTCAGGTTGTGCACCCAAACGCTGCCTTGCCGGTGAGTTTGAATAGATAGAACGGAACCAGGATGCATTCTTCCGGAAACTTCATTGCGATACGTCATGGAACCGGATCGTCGACACCGCGACGCTCGAGAGATTTGCGAAGCTTAGACATGAGCAGATCGATGCGCCGATACACATGCACCGCACTCGGCCACGATTGAATCGGTGCTATCTCCTTCGCAGACAATCCATCGACGAATCGCAGTGTCAGGAGAAGCTGATCACGCGGCTCCAGCTCTGCTATCGAAGCGTCCAGCATGTGCTTGAGCTCCCGCGCTCTCAAGTCGTTCTCGGCATTCGTGCCGATGCTGTCCTCTATTGTAGATAAATCGACCTGCGCTGCCGTGAGGTCTACTAAGCGACGGCGTGCGGCTCTTTCATCATCGGGGACGGTAACTGTTCCTTTCGATGGAGTCCTGCCGTACTGCTGCCGCTTGCGATCTATACAGATCCGTCGTGCAACGAACACAAGCCATGTGGTGAATTTGCTGCGCGGATCTGCAGTGTATGTCCTGAGCCGGCGGAAATCGTTTTCGCGGAATCGCTCGACGACGTATGCGTACGAATCCATCGCATCGTCGTACTCCTTTGAAGTAGTACGTGCAGCGTGGAGAATGAGCGGGCTGTAGCTCGCCAGGAACGAGCGCCATGCCTCGTCTGCCGATTGTCTGTCGGCGCTGAGCAGTGCGGCTAATTCTGCGGGAAGCGACTCTGCCATTTGCTCCTGGATGGTGCGCAAATATCAGGCAGTGGCGGTCACGTGCGCAATCTTTATCGGTACCGAGCCGGAAATCGCGGAGCGCCTGCCGTTAAAACTTGGACAAGTCCGCAAACCGAGGATTGTCCCACATGATTCGCATGCGTCAGGTCCCGCTGCTCGTCCTTGCTATGTCAGCGTGCACGAGCTCTGAAACAATTACGTCTCCCGAAATGAGTGTGCCTGTTGCACGCGAGGCGCGCGTCGTCAGCACCGTCAATTATTCCGGGGTCGATCTTGGTACACTCCCTGGCGACGAAGAGTCGATTGCCTGGTCCGTCAACGATGCTGGAACGGTTGCGGTGCAGAGCACCGATCTTCCATCGACGGGCGGTCGCGTTGGGCGATGGTATGTCCAGACAGGAACTGTAAGGACGATGCTGAATGCGGCGATCCGCGCGCTGAGTGGTGGCTATGTCGTCGGTTATACCGATGGCTCTGGCCAGCGATGGACTTACAGCGTTGCAGGCGGTTTTTCAGCGGCGGCTGCACTTGCTGTCAGCCCGCGCAACGTGAACGACCTTGGCGATGCGGTTGGCGAAACGGCTGATGGCGCAGGGATCGTGCAGCTCGATGGAACAGTGATCACAGTCCCGAACCCGGACCCGTCGCTCTACGCTTTCACCGAGGCACGCGATATCAACAACCCGGGCGACATCGTGATCTCCTATCTCGACAGTTATTCGCCGACTCCGGATCGCGGATATCTGCGCATGGCTGATGGAACGATGATCGAGTTCAACCCGCTCGCCGGACATAACTCGACTTACGTGCGTGGGGTGAGCCAGCGAATCGACGGGAAGATTTACGTCGCAGGCATGAGCGACGATGACAACGGAAAGTACAACGCGGTTCGATGGACGGTGGACGTTGCAACTCATGCAATCACGGCCACTGAAGTTGGCAGCGCGGGTACCTACTCAGTTGCAATGACCGATGACGGCACGGTTGTCGGAGTGATCGCCGGATCGAACACGAGCGCATTTGTCTGGAAACGTGGCGGCTCGATCACGTCTCTCAAAACTCCTAAGGGGCTGAGCAGCGGACGCCCATGGGGAGTGAGCGGGAACGGCAAGTACATCGCAGGCGATGGAGTAAAAGGCAGCTATCACCACGCAATCCTCTGGACGGCACAATGAAAAAGCGAATCATTCCTGCGCTGCTTGCGTTTGCAGCGTGCGCTGAACCAACGAGCGTTTCCCAGAGTTCGAATCTTGTCATTCGCGCAGGCAAGCCTGCGCCAACACCGTCGAACATCACCGTACAGGCGCTCGGCACATTGCCGTACAGTGCTCGTGGGAGCAGTGCCATCGGGATGGCGCTCAACAATGGAGCAACGAGAGCCGATACGCGCGTAGCTGGTTATACAGGATACGGAACGATCGAACAGTTTCCGTTTACCTGGACTCTTTCGTCAGGAATGTCGCCACTCTCAGTGAACGACAATGGGTACGGATGGCCAACTGGCGTTGCTGACAATGGGCTCATCGTTGGCGAAATGGCAATTTTTGGCGGCCCTAATCGCGCCTTCACTGTTACGGCGGGTGGTCCGATGATCTATCTGCCAGTTCCCGGCGATGCCACTTACTCGCGCGCATCAGGTGTCAGCGCTGACGGAACGTGCATCAGCGGATACATAAGCGCGGGTGGAAAAGGATACGCGGTAGTGTGGATCAGCGGCGCGCTGGATACGCTGGGTACCGGCAGCGCGACTGGAATATCGAATGACTGTGTTACTGTGTCCGGAAACCTGGCTGGTCGCGCAATGGTCTGGCGCCGTGTCGAAACGGAGTGGGTTGCCACTGTTCTCTCATCGCCCGGAAAGGGTTCAACGCAGCCCAATGGCGGTGTGCTTTTCAGCGAGAGTACAGATATCAGTCCGAATGGTCAGTACGTCTCGGGACGGCGGCTCGATGGAAAGAATGGATACGCAGTGGTGTGGCGGTACGCCTCGGGTGTATGGTCGTACTCCGATATGCCCGGCAGCAACCTGTACGCTTTCGGTGTCGACAACAGTGGACGAGCGGTAGGACACAACACCAACAGTCAGCCGGCACTTTGGACTCGAACACTCGATGGTACTTACACCTCGCAGATTCTTCCCGCGCTTGGACGTAACTCCACGGGCTGGCCCGCTGCCATCAACGAGCTCGGCCAGATAAGCGGAAAAAGTCAGAGCAAGGATGGAAACGTAGCTGTGATGTGGACGGTCAACTGACTGTATAACGTCCCTTCAGCTCCGCGACGAGCATAACCTCGATGCGCACGCTGAAGGGCTGGATGGTGAGAGACTGAAATTGAGTCAGTGATTTTTCAGTTCCTTTTGGCAAAACTGGCATAAGCCCAACTTCGCTCGACGTGAGAGAGGTCTGACGCTTATGCCAGTTTTGCCAATGGGAACTGAAAAATCACTGACTCAATTTCAGTCTCTCACCATCCAGCCGCGCAAACGATTTCTATCGCCGTCCCGCGGAAGGATAGAAAGCGACACCGAGATTCAGGCGAGCTGTCCCAACTCCGACTCCATCATCATTCGAGATCGAGATATCGCCGAACTTCACTGTATTGAACTCACCGCCAGTAAGTCTCAGGCCGAGATCGATCGCGAAACGTTGCGACACGAAGAAGTTCGACCCGATGCCGAGCGTGAGTCCTCCGCCGCGGAGCTCGATGTCCCTGCCCTGGTCGTCCTCACCTCGGGCATTGAGACCCGTAAGTGCGAGCTCGAGATATGGAGCGATCGAACCTGTCGCGAGCATGAAGCGCGCGCCAAGATCTGCGTGTCCCAGATTGTAATCGTCGCCCACGTTCTCGGCGTCGATGCGCGCGCCAGTGAGCGCCAGGAACGCGCCAATGCGCGGCGTGAAGTTGTAACCCGTTGTCAGATACAATCCACCGCCATTCTCGGCATCAGTGTCCTCCCCGACATCATCCTCGTCGAGCTGGATCGCAGATGCATTGAGGCCGAGTGCGATGTGAAATCCTTTCGTTCGCGATACGCGCTGTGCTGACGCGTTCGCCGCAAACGTCACAAGCGCAATGAGGGCAAGCATCACAGTCAACCGCATGCGGATCATCAGGTCTCTCCAATTGAAGGGGAAACTGCTCAGGTCACTACTATATGATATGCTGACACGCTCAGCGGACGTGTTTCAATCAGGTAACGTGCGACGTGAATGCCTGCACTGCGGGTGGACCTGATCCTTCGCCTTCGTCGTGCTTGAAATACACGTACGCGTCGTTCCACTTCTGCTCGCCGACGCGCCGTGCCCATTCGACTAGTGCGTCAGTATTGTAGTCGAGCTTGTGCAGCCGCAGGTATCCCCACGTTGCAGTGCACACCACAGGGCATGACAGCTCTGCAGATTCGGACACGCACATCGCAATGTCGCGATCGCGGAGAATCGTGAATACGCCTTCGTCGAACCAGCTCTCGTGACGAAACTCGAAAGTGTATCGGCGATTCTCGGGCAGATACGTGAGGAAATTCTGCAGGCGCGGAATATCCTTCTTGAGATTCGGCGGAAGCTGAAAGAGAATTGGCCCCATCTTGTCGCCGAGCGTCGCGGTGTTCTTGAGGAGGAACTGCACCATCGACTCTGACTCAGCCTTGAGTCGAGTGTAATGCGTGATCTTCTGCGATGCTTTTATCGAGAACGTGAATCCTTCAGGAACCTGCGACGCCCACTCGAGGAGAACGGATTCTTTCGGCAGGCGATAGAAAGTGTTGTTGATCTCGAGCGTAGCAAATTTCGTCGCGTAGAAAGCAAGCATCCCGTCGGCCTTGAGGTCGGCGGGATAGAACGTGCCCTTCCACTCCTTGAACGAATACCCGGAAGTCCCTGCGAGAAGCTTCAATGTTGTTCTCTGGTTCCTC
>DASUXX010000208.1:0-2290 GCA_036377755.1 Gemmatimonadaceae bacterium | reverse complement strand
CACGGCGGGATCACTCGCGATTGCCGGCGACAATGTTTTTCGCCTGACGCCGTCCGATACTCTCGAAGCGGTGGCACTCGTCGGTGTAATGAAGGCTGATAACCAGAAGACAATCATTCCGTTCTGGCGAAACGATGCCGGGAACGTCGGCCTTCAGGTCGCGACGCGTGCTTTGTTCGGACAGGTGGGTACCGTGAGCACCGGTGTTCAGTACGAGCCAACTGTGACTGACTTCACCGCAGCACTCGCTTCGCTGAAGACACAGGTGCAGGCGGCAATCACTGCACGCGGTGGAACTGCGGGGGTTGCAGTTGCACATGCTGGATTCGATGAGGTCGTGCAGATCATGCAGGCTGCGTCAGCAGACCCGGTTCTCGGATCGGTGAGATGGTATGGCACCGATGGAACTGCGTTGAATGAGCCGCTCCGCACGAATGCGACCGCGGCGGCGTTCGCAAAGAAGGTGAATTTCTGGACGCCGACTCCCGGTGTGGATGAAGGTGATCGCGCACGATGGGAGCCCATCGCGACGAGGATCGCAGCCAAAGCTGGTCAGCAGCCGGATGCGTTTGCTCTTGCGGTCTATGATGCCGTCTGGATTGCAGCGAGTGCGTATCTCGCCGCAGGCGGCACAGGACATCAGGCTGCGCTCAAGTCTTCACTTGTCACTGCTGCAAACAATTTCAACGGCGCGAGCGGATGGACAAAGCTCAACCCCGCTGGGGACCGTCAGTTTGGTGATTTCGACTTCTTCGTTCTCAATCAGAACGGGTCGACGTTCACGTGGGGACTCGCGGCGCAGTACAGCACCCGCACCGGAGTGCTCAACCGCAAGTAATCAGCTGCAGCTCGAGGGCACTCGCTCGTATTCGAATTTCGCTTCGCCGCTGATCTGCATTGTCTGATTGGCGGCGTTGCGCACTGTGACATCGATGTCGAGCCGAAGTGGCGCGGTGCTGACAGTTGTGATCGTCCCTGATGCTGATTTGGCGATGAAGTTGTTGTCGCCGCGCACAGCGATCGCGGGAAGAAGTGCGCGAGATGCGGTAGATGCGCCCCAGCCGCCGCCATCGAACGCGAAATTCACCGGCTCCAATTCATCAACGGCAAGCGGAGCGGTGTGCGTCAATGCGATGTAACCGCCGTTCACGTCGAACGCCGGTACGGTCCAAACAACGGTAGCGGTGCGCGACGCATTGCCGTTGATGAGAACGTCGCGAAGAAGCCTGAATTCTTCAGGATCGATATTGACGGGCGTGATCGACTGAAAGAGGGTGACGTTGGAGGTATTCCCGCCTTGACTGATAGATGCCGGCCACGTCACGCGAATGAATTGCGTGTCGCAGTCATCGGTGAGGAAATCAACAGTCGAGCAACCCGATAATGCGATTGCTGCTGTAACTGTCAGAAGACTTACGACTTTATCTCTTAAGGTTGCGGGCATTAGTCGCTCCCGTGTTCAGTCAATACAGGGCTTTGTGACTTTCGCGTAGTTGAAGCCGGCGTCTCCTGTCACTCTTATCGATTCGCCAGTATTGTTCTGCGCCGTTACATCGATGCGAAGACGGAGCGGAGCCGAATTGAGCGCAGTGATCGTTCCGGTCGCTGAAGTTGCAGTGAAGTTGTCAGCGCGCATTGAAACCGCCCACGGCGCAGGCTGGAATGGAGCAGCGCCCCATCCGGCACCATTGAATGTCGAGGTAATCTGCTGCGAAGCTCCCGATGTAAGCGGCGCCTGATGGGTGAATGAGATGTAGCCGCCATTGGTCTCGAACGCCGATACGGTCCAGGTGACGTTATAGGCGAGCGGATCGCCGCCCTGAACAAGCGCCTGTCGCAGCTGGTTGAACTGCGCCTGGTTGACGTTGCTGGGGGTGAGCGTGTGCACAAGCAAAGCGCCCGTCGTCGATGAGCCGCGCGTAATGGTTGCAGGCCACGTCACGGTAAGCTGCTCCTGCGTACACTTTCCGCCGAGCGCTTCCAGTGCGCCTATGTGGGAGCAACCCTGAGCTGCCATGAGCGGAATGAGGGCGATGATTGTTCGTTTCGATCCCATACAGCATTAGACATGCGCTTTGTATGCCAGGTTCCGTCCTTCAACGATTTCGGATTCTCGGACTTTATGAGGATAAAGGATGCGCTGGACTTGTATGAGGGTTAAGGACCCGTTGACTATAAGGTCTCAGGACACTCCGCCGCACAGATGAACTACGACTAAATACGGAATGAGGGCCCTCGAGGTATGAGGAACAAGGTGCGATTCGAGTCATCGTCCCTCATCCCTCGAGTG
>DASUXX010000207.1:0-3155 GCA_036377755.1 Gemmatimonadaceae bacterium | reverse complement strand
CGAGTGCAAAGAACGCACTGCATCGCTCGTCGATGTGAATCCAGGTTTTGATCTTCGAGTTGCCCGCAACTGCCAATGCAAGCGGAGTCGATCGTGATCCTGGCGACACGCAGACATGCCGCACGCCAGCGCGCTGCATCTCATCCACAAATGCAGACGTATACGCCAGCGCGGCGCGTGCAGCATCATGCGTCAACTGTCGTTCTCTCCCGCTGAGCTCATCTCGACGGGTTCTTGAGATTGCGACACAAGTGCCGCGCCCAGCGCCGACTTCATTGCCTGCAGCTTCAGATTGGATTCGTCGAGCTCGCTTTCCGGATCGGAGTCTCTCACTATCCCGCATCCCGCAAACAGCGTTGCCTCATCTCCATCGACGAGCGCGCTTCGCAAGGCGACCGCAAACTCGCCCTTATCGCCGCCAATCCATCCGATTGGTCCCGCATACCACCCGCGATCGAGTGCCTCGTGTTCGTGAATGAACCTGAGCGCAGCATCGCGTGGCGCACCGCCAACTGCTGGCGTTGGATGCAGCCGCTCCACAATGTCGAGAAGCGAGCCCCCATTACGCAGCGTTGCACTGAGTGGAGTGTGCAGGTGATGAACGTTTGAGAGCGTGAGAAGAGTTGGCACTTCGGGCGCGATGACATCATCACACATCACGCTCAGAACATCGTAAAGCTCATTCCGCACAGCGGCATGCTCGGCGAGATCCTTTTCACTCGAGCGAAGCATCTCAACCTTTGCAGAATCTGCTTCAGGCGTTGATCCCCGCTCGATAGTGCCTGCAAGGCTGCTCGCATACACGGTTCGGCCATCCTGCCGCGCGAGAAGTTCCGGCGATGCGCCGACGAAAACCTTCTCTCCATTCCACAATGCAAACACGAATGCGCGACGATGAACTGCGAGAAGATTCCGCACCGTCGCAAAGGCATCGATGTCTGCATCAGCTTCACCACTTTCCGTACGCGCGAGCACGACCTTCTGGAATTCGCCGCGCTCGATTTCACTCACCGCCTCTGCAACGAGGGAAACAAAACCCGCACCCTCATCGGCTTCGTCAAATCTGATGACTGTGTCGCGCTGCGCTTCGAAGCTGAGCGATGAAGAAGATTCGCTCACTCGGTCAGCAAGGTGCGCGAGTGACTCGATCGGCGGATTGCATGCGCCATCCTCACCGACGATCGCGTTGAGAGTCAGCCACGTTTCATCATTCACCGCAGTGACCATCACCGCGGGAAGAAAGAGACGCGAGCTGCCGAACCCGCTCCACAATTCAGTGCGCGGCCCATCTTCATCGAATGAGAATCCGCCCACGAGTACGGGTCCAGCGGCAGCAAGGCCTGCAGGCGCGCCCTCGATGACAGCGTCACTGAGGTGATCGCGGAGATCCTTGTTTGTTCTGGCAAAACGGTCGTGACCGCTGTGCTCGAAGATCCCGGCTGATCCCGCCGCCGCAAACGCAACCGAATTGTCGGGAACCGCCCAGAACATCCGGTCCGGGGTGAGGGCAGAATCCATCGATTCAAGCGCTTCGAGTGGATCGACGGGTGCAATTCGCTCACATAGGGAAATGAGCACTCCGCGCCGGAGAGTGCGTGCCCTGCCGGCCGCTTTTTCCGCGAGAATATCCAGTCTGGTCTTTCTCTGCTGCATCACGCGAAAACTACTCGCATGCGGGTGCCCGTGCTGAGGCCGCATGTCTAGAACAAGCGGGTCTACGGTGCTAGACTAGCCATACTCCATCCCGGCCTTCTTGACCGATACTTCCCGCCCTCACGAGAACGATCTCCTGGCGCGCGTCGCGCAGGCCGTTGCGCCTGCGTACGACCTCAAGGATGAAATCGGACGCGGCGGGTCAGGAATAGTCTATCGGGCAATCGACAGGCGGCTCAAACGCGATGTTGCGCTGAAGATTCTTCCGCCGGATCTCGCATTCCGGTCGGACATACGCGAGCGATTCCTCCGGGAAGCCGAAACCGCGGCGCGCCTGAATCATCCGAACATCGTTCCGATATTCAGCGTCGACGATCGCGATGGCCTCGCATGGTTCGTAATGGCGCTCGTCGAAGGCGGGAGCATCAGCGATCGCGTACGAAAGCATGGTCCACTTCCATTCAGCGATATTCGCCGCGTGATGCGTGAAGTTGCAGACGCGCTTGGATACGCACACGATCGTGGAGTAGTTCACCGCGACATCAAGCCGGACAACATCCTTCTCGATTCACAAACCGGGCGCGCACTCGTTACCGACTTCGGAATTGCCCGCGCAACTACTGAAGGCGAGTCACGCCTCACTGCGACCGGAACTGCAATCGGCACTCCGTCGTACATGTCGCCGGAGCAATGCGCCGGCGAGCGCAATCTCGACGGACGATCAGATCTCTATTCGCTCGGCGCCGTCGGGTATTACATGATTACCGGGCAGCCGCCCTTCGACGGGCCATCGACTCCCGTGATCATGATGAAGCAGGTGACAGAGCGGCCAGCATCGACGTCGCAATCGAGACGCGATGTTCCACGTGATCTCGATGCAATCGTGATGAAGCTTCTGGAAAAAGATCCGGTCGAGCGGTTCCGCACAGGAAGCGCGCTGATGGAAGCTCTCAACTGTGGCGAATTCGAGCCGGCTCGAGAAACGAGGGACAGCGGCAGTAACTACGGGATGCCCACGCTCGACTTCGCGAAGCCGTTCCTGAACCCAAAGACGTTCATCGATCCCATCAAGCCGCTCATGGTTCCGCCGATGTTCGAGCCAATTCCAGGCTTTCACAAGCGGATGGAAGCAAGGCAGGCGCGATGGGAAGCGCGCGCAGCGCGGCACGAAGAAAAAGAGCGGCGGAAAATCGAAAAGGAAAATGCGAGGCCGCTTCCGGAGCGAGTTAGAAGATTCCGTCGTCGTCTCGCTAGCTACGTAGCGACTACAACGATGCTCTTCGGCATCAATGCTCTGACGGGTGGACCGGATCCATTCTGGTGGGCATGGTTCCCCGCGCTCGGCATGCTGATGGGGGTTGTCAACGAAGGCGGATCGATCTGGGCTGCTGGTGGTCGATTCGGCGACATCTTCGGCGGATCGAAGCAGCTGCCTCAGCCTCCCACGGAGTTTCCTGCTGCCGCGCCTCCACCTGCCGATCGTGAAGCTGACACGATCGCCG
>DASUXX010000206.1:0-4524 GCA_036377755.1 Gemmatimonadaceae bacterium | reverse complement strand
TGGTCGGCGAAACGACCAGCTGTTCCACCTGCGTGTTGAATCCGAGATGCGTGAGATTGAAGTTCAGCTCAGCGCGTCTCGTTACAGAAAACGGATACTGTGTAATGAAGCTCGCCTGATCCACGTACATACGTTGTATGTACTGCGACACTACAGTCAGCGATGGATCAGGCTCGAACGCCTCGGCCGTTGCGAACGCAGACGCATATGGCGTATGCGAGAAATCGACGCCCCAGACGAGTCGATGTCCAACGTTCTGGTACATGGCCTCGCCGCCGAAATCCTTTACCGTCCCGTTTGCATTTATTGCAAAACCGAGATTGTTATTTCCAAGTATGTCGGTGAAGTAGAACGACGTCCCGCCGCCGACGTAGGTGCCCGTTGTCGAAGTCGCAACGCCAATCGACGGCTGGCCGACAGCGGCGAGTGCAAGCGAGCTCTTGTACGGGGAGATCTTGAAGTTCGCATCCGGCGGCAGTCCCGTCATTGGATCTGCGAGATACTGCGCAACCGTAGACGAGGAATACGCATCAGCCGGTGGCAGCAGACCGGCGAGTGCATACTGTGCTGGCTGCACCGGCGTTCCCCGCGCCTGGTCGGCAGTCAAGCCGTAGATGCCATATCCCTGCTTCTCGAAGACCGAGAAAGCAACGCGACCGTCAGTATGAGAAACCGAAATAGCAGGAGCGAGATCGGTGATTCCGCTCACACCCGTCGCAACGTTGGTCACCTGCGCGATTGCGCCTGATGCAACGTTCAAACGATAGATGTCACTCACACCGCTGCGATCGGATACGAAATAAATGTCCGCGCCGTCAGGCGAATACTGCGGATTTATGTGCTTGCCCTGATCGAATGCCGTAATGAGCCGCACTGTCGCGCTCGCGACATCCATGGTTGCGAGACGCAGCTTGCTGTGAGTGAGCCGCGTGAAATCAGTGTCGCCGCGATCGGTCGCAAATACGAGAGTGCGTCCATCAGGTGACCATGAAGGATGAATGTCCGCAAACTTGTCATTGGTGAGACGCGTCGCTTTGCGCGAACCAAGGTCGAGAACAAAGAGATCACTCACGCCTCCGACTGTTCCTGAAAACGCAATTCGATTTCCATCAGGCGACCATGCAGGATTCTGAACTGCGCCAACACCCGGTACCGGGATTTTCTGCACGATGTCGTGGCTGTTGATATCCAGAACCGCGAGCTCCTGGTCGCCCTTCGCGTAGACTACAAAAGCGAACCTCTTTCCGTCCGGTGACCAGGTTCCGGCGGAGCTGATGAAACTCAGCGCGTCGAACTCAGTCGACGTGCTCACATTCGCGAGCTTCTTCACCGACTTTCCCGTTGCTGCATCCGCCATGTACAGGTCGTAGCCAAACAGGTCACGCGCTGCAAAAAATGCGACCCATTTCCCGTCCGGACTGATTACAGGCGAAAGGTTCGTGTCTCCATCACGCTTTGCAGGCAGCAGCGGCTGACCCGACTGTTGCGGAGCTGTGCGTCCTGCGAGCACGGGCTGATATGCTGCCTTTGTTGCAGCTATCCACGCCTTTGAAAGAGAATCACTCGAGATGCCAAGTGTGCGCTTGATTCCCTGCTCAAATCCAAACTTTGCGGCCGACTTGTAAGTCTCGGCTACAGCACGATCGTTCCATCGCCCGCCGACATAGGCCCACAGCGCTTCGCCATATCGATAGGGAAAGAAGCGGCTGTCGCTTGTAAGCTGTTTGATTGTCGGGAGCTTGTTGCGCAGGACCGCATCGCGCATCCACATCGCGGTGTGCGGATCGTCCCGCCCAAGCGAGAGATATTCTGCAATTCCTTCGATTACCCATAGCGGAAGCGAATTGATTCCGACACGCGGCCCGCCTTTGGGATCGTACTCGAGATCGTACTGGAAAACGTGAACCATCTCGTGACCAAGCACGTGATCGTTGTCACGATAGACTCCTGTGAGCGGCATAATCAGCCGGTCACGAAGAGACTCCGTTACGCCGCCCGTTCCTTCAGTGAGCTGTTCGGCAACCGCATTCGTCTGCTGAAAGTCGGGCTGGTTGGCGTAAATGAGAATCGGTTTCCGCTTGGTGAGCTTGCGCGAAAACAATCCGCTGAGGCGCGTCTCCCACCGCTCCGCCATGCGCGCCATGTCGCGCGCGGCGTCCTCTTCTTCAGGATAGAAATAGAGACGGAAATGCGGTGTCTCGAAGATGCGGAAATCAAAGCTCTCGTACTGAACCTTGTTCCGGCCGAAGTACTGCGCTCCGGCGTCGACTGGGAGAAACAACATCGCTCCAGTCGCGATGAGCACTGCGCACAGCGGTAATGATCTCTTTCTCATTTTTGGCTCGTGTCATTGCTATGTAGACACGAGCCAGGTTTGCACGAACTATTCCGGCAACCGCACTTAGTCCTTGCCGGTCTCCTTTGCCATTCTCAGATGCATGGCCGCGACATGCTCAGGTGCCACAGGACGCGGTTGCTGCGGAGCACGCGGACGGCGAACTCCCGTCTTTGCACCGTCATCGTCGCCTCCGCCACGGCGAATGCGCCGAGCGGCTGCGGGCACCGCTGTTCTCACCCAGTGCACGGCATCTTCGAGCAGGGTCGACATAACCGGAACGACGAAGAGCGTGAGCATCGTCGAAGTGATGAGTCCGCCGATAACTGCGCGAGCCATCGGTGCTCTCTGCTCTGCACCCTCTCCGATCGCGAACGCAAGCGGCAGCATTCCAAAGATCATGGCGACAGTCGTCATGATGATCGGGCGCAGACGAATTCTTCCCGCGGTGAGCAGCGAGTCGTGACGCGTAGCGCCATGCTCTCTTTGCTGATTGGAGAAATCGAGCAGAAGAATTCCGTTCTTCGTGACGAGTCCCATCAGCATGATGATTCCAATCATCGTCATCACGTTGATGTTGCCCTTGGTCAGGAGCAGCGCGAGCGCGACTCCGATAAAGCTCAACGGAAGCGCCAGCATGATCGCCGCGGGCTGGAAGAATGATCCGAAGAGCGATGCGAGAATCAGATAGATGAAGACGACGGCAAGGCCGAGTGCGGCAAGCACGTAGCCTTTCGTCTCGTTCAGGTTCTGCACGTCACCGCCGAATACCGTGTGATATCCAACCGGCAATCCAAGCGAATCGAGTCCGGCCTTCACCGCATCTGCAACGTTACCCATCGAGTAGCCGGGCAGAACGCCCGCGGAGATGGAGACCTGTCGCTCGAGACTGCGCCGGTCGATCTGCTGTGGTGCAAGGCTCTGCTCCACCGTCGCTACCTGGCTGAGGGGAACGAGGGCAGGCTGTCCCGATGCATCCGTAGCGCCTGATGGAATTACGAGATCGGCGATGTCTGCCGCATTTGTTCGCAGCGAATCGGGAAACACGACTACAACATCGTGCGAGAAGCCCTGCTCATCTTCCCATCGTGTTGCACGGCTGCCGGTAAATACAGGCTGAAGCGTCGATGCGATCGAGCTGATGCCCAGCCCCGCTGCCCACGCCTGCTGGCGATCGATGTTCACGTCGAGCTGAGGAATCTGTCCTTCATCGCTGGAGTTAGGCTCGGCCACACCGGGCGTCGATCGAATTTTCTCGAGAACCTGATTCGCCGCGACCTTGAGACGTGACTCTTCGGGTCCCTGCACGTTGACGATGATCGGCTGCCTGAATCCGCCGAAGATCGACGACGATCCGGTTATGACAGGTCTCACACCAGGCATCTTGCGCAGCTCGCCACGAAGCTGAGTCTGAATGGCGAACACATCGCGGTCACGCTCATGCCTTGGCTTGAGCTTCACGAAAATGCTGCCGCTGTTAGGCGTTCCGCGGAATCCGCCGCCGATGTTCGTATACGTGAATTCGACTTCGGGCAGAGTGCGAAGGAATCGACTTACTTCCTGCGCCTTCCCAACCGTATAGGTAAGACTCGAGCCAGGCGCTGTTCTCAGCTGAACGTTGAACTCGCCTGTATCAACATCAGGCAGCCAGGTGAAACCAAGCATCGGGTATATCAAGCCCGCTGCGACTACAGATCCTACAGCGCCGGCCATGACGATTGCGCGATGCTTGAGAGCCCAGTCGAGCTTTGCCGGATACTTGTCTGCTGTTTTCTCGAACCACTTGTCGAACGCGAGTCCAACGCGGCGGACTGGATTCATTCCGCCCTTGGGCTTTCCGTCTGCGCCAACTTCGTGATCAGGATCCGGCCACACGCTCGAAAGCATCGGGTCGAGAGTGAACGACACGAAGAGCGACACGAGCACCGCGAACGTCACGGTCACGCCGAACTGGAAGAAAATTTTTCCGATCATGCCGCCCATGAAGGCGACAGGAATGAAGACCGCAACTACCGCGAGACTCGTCGAGAAAACCGCGAGACCGATTTCATCCGTACCTTCCTTCGCCGCACGGATATGGTCTTTCCCCATGTGAACGTGACGCACGATGTTCTCGCGCACCACAATCGCGTCGTCAATCAGAAGTCCGATCGCCAGCGATAGAGCGAGCAGCGTCATGGTGTTCACCG
>DASUXX010000205.1:0-2433 GCA_036377755.1 Gemmatimonadaceae bacterium | reverse complement strand
CGAGTGCAACAACCATCAAGAGGCAAATTCGGTCGAGCTTCAAAAATCCATATCCGTTCGGGGGGCGACAAACCATAGGATACCCTCGCGGTTTCTGCCATCATCAACTTCCACGGGCGAAATAGCGCGAAGCGCTGTAGTTTGTCAGCACGATGTCCGCCCCCGACGTCACCAACGAAAAAATCGAAGAGCCGAGGGACCTGGGCTTTGGCTCAGTAGTCGGCGGCGCCAACGAAAAGCGTCTCCTCAACCGCGACGGAACCTTCAATCCCCGGCGCGATGGCATCGGGTTTCTCGCATCTCTCAATGCATATCACTTCCTCCTCACGATCACATGGAAGAAGTTCTTTGCTGTTGTCATTGCGGGCTATCTGGCCGTCAACCTCGTATTCGCAATGCTGTATCTCGCTTGCGGAACTGATTCAATCGTCGGCACTCCTCCCGAAAACTTTGGAGGATATTTTGGACGCGCGTTTTTCTTCAGCGTCGAGACAATAGGAACGATCGGCTACGGCAACATTCAGCCGAACGGCCTCGTCCCGAACATCATCGTCACATTCGAAGCCCTCACAGGGCTTCTCTTCCTCGCACTCGGCACCGGCCTCCTCTTCGCGCGCTTCTCACGTCCAACCGCTGGGATCGTTTTCAGCGAGCGCGCAGTCGTGGCGCCTTATCGCAATGGAACAGGATTCATGTTCCGTCTCACTAACGGACGCATCAATCAGCTGCTCGAGCTCGAGGCAAAAGTTCTCTTCAGCAGAATGGAGGGTGACGTGCGCCGATACGACCAGCTCAGGCTCGAGCGCACCCGCGTGGTTTTCTTTCCACTGAGCTGGACGATCGTTCACCCGATCGACGATGCAAGCCCGATGTTCGGGCTCACTCGCGACGACCTGATAGAGAAGGATGCGGAATTCCTCGTCATGCTTGCCGGCATCGACGAGACGTTCTCGCAGATTGTTCACGCCCGCACGTCATACAAGCCGAGTGAGGTCGCATTCGGAGAGAGATTCGTGAACATCTACAATCCCGTCGACCGCGAAGGAACAGTTAGCATCGACGTGCGCAAGCTGAGTGACACCGAGCCTGCGGACGAGCCGGAAGACTGGATGGCCACGCAGACGTTTCACCACACGATGCACTTCAGCGCATTCTCGCCATCGCGCATCAAGGAACGGCGCGATTCCAAAAAGAACTAGCCCGCCAGGATTCTCCCAACGTAGAAATCGCCGAACTCGGCGTACTTTGCGCTGACTTCATCGAAGCGCATCTCGGTGACGATGCGTTTGAAGTCGAGCGGATCGCGCGCAAAGAGTGTGACTCCCCATTCCCAGGCATCGAGCCCGATTGCGCCAGTGATGACCTGCTGAATGCGGCCGGCGTATTTGCGCCCCGTCAATCCATGTGCGTGCATGAGACGGCTCCGTTCATCGAGCGGAAGCGAATACCAGTTCTGCCCTGGCTCGCGTCTCTTCGACATCGGATAGAAGCATACGTACGGCATATCCGGTGTTGGCTGCGGATACAATCGGCGTTTGATATGATCGCTCTCGAGCTCAGCTCGCACACGATCGGACATCTCGTTGCGATATGCTTGATCGCCGACTTTTCCGCCTCGGGACTCAGCGTTGGCAGCGAGCTGCGCAGTTATATGGTATAGGCCTGCCTCGGTTACGCTCAGGAACGAGTACACGAGCTCGAGGCCCAGTGTCTTGATCCAGTGGCGTGATGCGTCCTGTGCGCCGGCGATGTCGTCGAGCGTGGGCCGAAAATGAATCACCATCAGATCAGCAGGTGATCCAATCAGCCTCACCCAGCGCGTCCATCCCCTTCCCGATGGCTGTTCCTCACCCTGAGCAGGCGAAAGTTTTATGTGCGCATCTTCAGGAGACGTCGATCGATAGATCTGGTGCAGCGCGTACCACCCCTCGATTGTCTCGGGCGGATGTGCGGTTGTAGTTGAGTCTGTCATCGCCTGTACAATACGTAAAGTGACACGCCAACGAGAAGCACCGCGAACACTTCTTTCAGGCGTTTCTGCGGAACACGTTTGCTTATGGTCGTTCCGATAATCGCGCCGATTGCCGCTACCACCGTGAACCACGTGATGAGCGTCCAGTCGATCGCGACATGACCGGCATATCCGGCGAAGCCGCTCAGCGCGTTCATCGTGATCACGAGCAGTGACGTCCCTACGGCGAGACGCATTGGAAGTTTTGCTATGAACACGAGCGCGGGAACAATTAGAAAGCCACCACCGACTCCAATGAGACCGGTTATCAGTCCGACTGCGGCGCCTTCGAGGGCCAGAAGACCGAACGTTCGCGGATCATTAGAGAATTCGTACTCCGCAGTATCAGGCTTTTTTGCGAGCTTCCTGGCGCCACGGAACATCATCACCGACCCTGCGAGTCCAAACAGGGCAAAGAGAAT
>DASUXX010000204.1:0-14113 GCA_036377755.1 Gemmatimonadaceae bacterium | reverse complement strand
CAATTCCAAATAAGAAGCCGAGCGGAAGCCTGAGTTTTTTTGCAACCTCCGAGTACGTCAATCGAGGACGCCCCTCAGAAGATGACGGGCAATCACCACCCGCTGGATCTCCGACGTGCCCTCGCCAATCTCGCAGACCTTCGCATCACGCATCATCCGCTCGACGGGATAATCCTTGGTATACCCGTATCCACCGTGAATCTGGATGGCCTTGAGCGTGGCACGCATTGCGAGCTCTGAACAGAACAGCTTTGCGATCGCGGCTTCTTTTGAAAAGGGACGGCCATTCTGCGACAGCCAGGCAGCGTGATACATCAAATGCTTTCCAGCTTCGATCTCTGTCGCCATATCCGAAAGCTGGAATTGAACTCCCTGAAAATTCGCGATGGCGCGGCCGAACTGTTTACGACCCGCTGCGTAATGCAGGGACTGCTCGAAGGCTCCTTCAGCGATTCCAAGTGATAGAGCGGCGATTCCGATGCGGCCGGAATCCAGAGTCTGCATGAAGTTGATGAAGCCCATGCCTTCTTCGCCGAGGCGGTTTTCTTCCGGAACCTCGACATCTTCGAAAATCAGCTCGCGCGTATCCGACGCTCTCCATCCAAGCTTGTCTTCTTTTTTCCCTGCCCTGAACCCCTTCATGTTCGGGAGCGAATCATCGTGTCCAATCGTGACATCGTCGCCGCGATGCGACAGGTCCGCTTCCTTGGTCAGAATGAACGATGTGATTCCCTTGGTTCCGGACGCCGGGTCAGTTACGGCGGTTACGACGAAGATCTCACCAACTCCGCCATGCGTGATGAAGACTTTCGAACCGTTGAGCACATAGTGCCCGTCTTTCTTTACCGCCGTCGTGCGCGTTCCTGCTGCATCACTCCCAGCAGTTGGCTCAGTAAGTCCAAACCCGCCGAGCACCCGGCCCGAAGCCAGCGCGGGAACGAATCGCTCGCGCTGCTGATCTGTTCCGAACTTGACGATCGGCGATGTCCCGAGCGTAGTATGCGCCGAGATCGTGATGGCATGTGAGGCGTCCACTTTTGCCATCTCGTGGATCGAGATCATGTAGCTCAGCGTGTCGAGTCCAGCGCCTCCAAGCTCCTCGGACCATGGAATTCCGAGTAATCCGAGCTCACCCATCTTCTGGATGTTCTGCCACGGGAATTCCTGCGACGCGTCGAAGCGCGCAGCGACAGGCGCCACCTCGTCGCGCGCAAACTCACGCACCATGTCACGTACCGCTATATGCTGATCGCTGAAGTAAAGCGAATCGTCCATTTATTCAGGCGGCCTCAGGTTCACTCGAGGTTCGGATTACATCGAGAAATTCTTCGCCATATCGCGCGAGCTTCATCTCACCGACGCCGCGGACCTTGGACATTGCGGCAAGCGACGTTGGTCTTCTCAACGCCATTTCCGCGAGCGTGCGATCGGAGAATACAATATACGCTGGCACCTGTTCCTTTCGTGATATTTCGCGCCGCTTGTCCCGGAGCGCGTTGAGGAGCTGTATCTCCGCATCGGTGAGCGCGACTGATTCGGGCTCACTTACATCGACCGCCGCCGGGCGCGCCCTGGAGCGCTTCGGGGGCTTTTCCGTTCTGGTTCTGGACCGTGTCGCTGTGTTCGGTTCACGCGATCTCGTTATGCCGAGACAATTGTCGCAGCCATCGCATTGCGCCCGTGCCGCAGGGTCGCCGAAATAGCGCAGCACAAATCCGCGTCGACACACCTTGGTATATGCGTACCGCTGCACCGCTTCGAGCTTGGAGAGATCTGCATTTCTCCGCCGATCGATATACTGCCAGTCGATCTTGAATCGCGAGAGGGGCGCACCGGGACTCGTCAGGCGCATGCCGCCCCCAAGCCGGTTCCATACGAGAAACTGTCGCGACTGCAGCGAATCGAGAAGGTCGATTGCGCCCGATCGTCTGCCCAGTCCTGGTGGAAGCGCATCCAGATCGATCGTGGCACCGCTGTGAAGCTCCTGGCCTGCGATCTTCCACAACGCTCGAAGGAGCCCGAGCTCTGGGTTGTCGTGGCCTGTTACTTCGCGACGAATGCGCTCTGGTGTTGCGAGCAGTCGCACCGAAACCATCGAGGTCGAAGCTTCAGACCCGACAATTGCATTTGCATGCGACAGAATTCGGAGCGAGCTCTCAATTTCGCGCGGGCTGATCTTTCCACCCACCAGAGGAACGATCTCGTCGAGCTTGTCAGGAAGTGTCTCACTTTTTTTCGCTGCCTTTGCAAGCGAAGCATAGACATGCTCGACGACACCGCGCTCGGGATAGGATCCCTTGATGAAGAACTCGTGCGTAAACCGGTCCGGAAACGAGTGAAGAAGGAACACTTCCGAATGAAGTCCGTCACGGCCTGCTCTTCCCGCTTCCTGATAATAGGCTTCGAGCGTTCCCGGCATCGAGTGATGAATCACAAGCCGCACGTTCGGCTTGTCGATGCCCATGCCGAATGCATTCGTCGCGACAATCGCGCGGATTTTCTCCGTCATGAAAGCCTCCTGCACTTCGCGCCGATGCTTGTCGTCGAGGCCGGCGTGATACGCAGCGGCATCGATTCCTTCCTGCTGAAGAAGAAAACTCAGGCGGTCTACTGATTTTCGCGTAGACGCATAAACGACAGCGAGGCCTTCGCTTTTCCTCAGCGTCTCGACGAGCAGTGTGTCCTTCTCCGCGTCGTTACGGGCAGGCAGCACGTGATACGTAAGATTCGTACGATCGAATCCGGTGATGATCGTGCGCGGGTTCTCGAGCTCGAGCTGGCGGATGATATCTTCGCGGACTTCCGGAGTCGCGGTCGCAGTGAGTGCGACAGTTGGAGGCGACCCCAGCTTTACGCGTGCTTCTGCAACACGCAGATAACTCGGCCGGAAATCATGGCCCCACTGGCTGATGCAGTGTGCTTCGTCGATCGCGAGAAGACTCACGCCAATTCCTGCGAGCTTTGCGGCAGCGTTTCCGAAATCGAATCGCTCGGGAGCGAGATAAAGAAGTCGAATCTCACCTCGCGCTGCGCGCGCGAGTCTGTCCGCAACCTGCGCCGGCTTCAGCGTGCTGTTGATGAACGTTGCCGGCAGATTCCGCGCTTCGAGGGCATCGACCTGATCTTTCATGAGGGAGATCAGCGGTGACACCACGACCGTCAGTCCTGGAAGCACGAGAGCCGGAATTTGATAACAGACCGACTTTCCCCCTCCCGTGGGAAGCACCACGAGCGTGTCCCGGCCCGAGAGCACCGACTCGATCGCCATCTCCTGCCCTGCGCGAAATCCGTCGTACCCGAACGCCTTTTTAAGCGCGGCTCGAGCATCGTGGATCGTGGGTCGGGATTCGGAAACTTTCGGCATTTCTACGGGTACAATCTACCGTTCAACGAGGCGCAGTTGCAGAGGATGAAATGCGGGAAAAAAAGGATATCGGAATCGAGCTGGGACGTGTCGAGCGCGGCGTGCAGCTCGAGTGCGAAGCGGTCGGGAATGGAAGGTATAAAGTTAAGGGCGGTGACTCGATCCACTGGGTCGACCTGATCTCTCGCGATCATCCTCGCTGCGATTGCGGCGACTATCTGTGGCGTGACGCGATCTGCAAGCACATCATCGCTGCGCGGCTGCGTGAAGGTGACGAAGAAGTGTTGTTCAAAGTCGGCGCGCTGGTGCGCTCTCTCAAACAGCGGGCTGCTGAATCGGCTGCCTAATCGTGATCTGTTCTTCCGCGATCGCGCAGACGATCTATGTAGCGCCGCTCGAGCTGCTCCACGCCGCGCAGGACAATCAAAAGAAGCAAAGTTGTTCCGCCCGCGATGAAGTACTTGCCAAACCCGGCCGCAAGCCCGAGTCCCGCGGCTGCCCATATCGATGCGGCCGTCGTCAGACCCTGCGGCCGTTCGCCATCGGATCGTAGCCGAACGATCCCGGATCCGAGAAATCCAATCCCGACAGCAACAGCCTGAATCAGGCTGATTGGCTCGATGCGAACGTTCGGAGATGAGCTCGCGGCTTCGAATGAAACACTGATCCCGACAACCACGAACAGTGCGGACGCAACGCCAACGAGAACGTGAGTGCGCAGGCCCGCCGACTTTCCTGCGGTCTCGCGCTCCCATCCAACCAGGCCGGTAAAAAGCGCGGCAGCGAGGAGCCGCAGCGTGAGCTCGATTTCGTCACGCATCTGCGCGGATCTCCTTGCGGCGCGTCACGTTGTACTTGTCGACGGCTGTCGCGACTTTCTCGAGAACCTGCTCCACTGTGATTGTCGGCATCGATTCCCACTTTGGTGTTCTGTTCGATGAATCTGGGGCGGCACCTGGCTCGGTGTAATTATCGATCCACAAATCGTGGTATGCGCGCCATGGGCCCACTCTCCATGGATTGGTATGCGCAAACAATCCAATCACTGGAACTTCCAGCGCGCGCGCAATGTGCACCGGCCCTGTGTCGGGCGCGATGACGAGACTGCTTCCATCGATGGTCCACGCGAGACGCCGCACCGAATCGGTCATCGCCCATCGAATCGATGCGCTCGATCTCTCGACGATGTCACGAGCGATCGACTGCTCGCGCTCACCCGGTCCGCCCGCGATCAGAACCTCGAATCCAAGATCATGCTCGAGTGAGTCGGCAACGCGCGCCCACCGCTCCGGAATCCAGTCCTTCTTGTGAGTGGCAGTTGCAGGGATGATTGTCGCGACAGGCTTTCCAGTCATTGTATCGAAATACGCAGCCTGCTCCATCCGTTCTCGATAAGAGAACTCGAGTGCGTACTCAGGATTCCCGACGGGAACGTTCAGATATTCGGCGAACTCGAGAAACATGTCCACATTATGCCCGCGCGGACGTGGTGGAATCTTCTCGTTCGAAAAGAGCCACACGCCATCGAACGCTCGATCCTTTCCGAATCCGATCTTGCGCCTCGCACCTGAGAACCAGGTTGGCCAGATGCTCTTGATGTAGATGTTGAGATTGAGCGTGATGTCGATGCTCGGTACGCTCCGCAGGTTGCGCCTCAGCACGCGCAACCCTCGCGCGCCTTCACGTCTGCGATAGACGATGATTTCATCTATTGCATGATGTCCTTCGAGAATCGAAGCGGGCACAGGCTCCGCCACCCATGTAATGCGGGCGCGTGGATATGCATCGCGTATTGCATTTACGAGCGGAAGACCGTTGACGACGTCACCGAGTCCCGTGAGAAGGACGATGCAGAAATGGGGATTGTCCACCTCGACCGGACGGTTCGTCATGCGAAAAGAATACGCTCTGACTGGTCCAGCATGCGACTTTCTGAGAACCAGTTGTCAATTCTCCACGATGCTTCGGCTACGCGGCTTTCGAGCGCATTATCGCCGGACCGAACGCCTGCAATTACCCGCTCGATGATTGCCGCAAGCGCTCTCGAGTCATCAGCCGGATAAATCCACCCTGCGTCCCTTCGATCGGAGGCCGGTCCAATCGCAGCGCTCACACCGCTGATGTCCGCCGCGATAACGGGAACGCGAGCGGCCATCGCCTCGAGCATCACGTTCGCCATGCCTTCGTTCCTGCTGCTCAGCACGAACATATCGGAGCCGGCTATGATCGATGCAGCATTGTCCCGCGCGCCGAGAAAATGAATCCAGTCGCTGACGCCGGCGGTTGCTGCATACTTCTCGAGTGCTGCGCGATGCAGTCCATCGCCGACGATTACGATGCGCGCATTCGCTGGCGATGCGATGGCGAAGGCATCGATCAGAAGCTCGAAATTCTTGCGGCGCGATATTATTCCGGCAGCGCTGATTACAACGGTGCTGTCATCGACTCCGATCTCGCGTCGGAGCGCTCGCCTGTGTGATTTGCGATCGCCTGCGATCGGAGGCACCGCGTTCATCACAACGTGAACGTGGTCGCGCGGAAATCCGGGAATGCTTCTCTCCCACTCTGCCTTGATCTCCGGCGCGTTGGTGATCACCTGATCCACCCAGTGGCGCAGTGCGTAAGCGTGCGGCCCCGCCGCAGGGACGGTCCGGACAATTCCCTGCCTCACAATCACCCTGTCGATCCCGGCCATTGCCGCCGCAAGCGCGCCCCATGGAATTGCGCTCCATGAAGTGAGCAGAACAGCATCAGGACGCTCGGCTTTGAGCCACACGGCAAACGATGCGCCGCTGACAAAATCAACGAGACCGCGCGGACGAAAGTGAGTTATGCGGATTCCCATCCCACGCAATCGCTCGCTGACCGTTCCTTTCGCGCATGAGACGACAACCTCATGGCCTCGTTCCGACAAGCCTCGCGCAAGAGTCGCGAGCGACTTCTCATTCCCTCCCCAGACTCGCGCGGTGTTCTGGATTACGAGCTTCACGCGCGCTGCGAAAGAAATTCTTCCCAGTCGGTGAGCATCTTGTCACGCGAGAACCACGTCAGCGCTCGCAATCTCGCCTCGCGCGCCAGAGCGTTTCGCCGGGTTGTGCTGTCGCGAAGGGATTGCAGCGCTTTTGCCACCGCTGTCGAATCGAATGGCACGATGATCCCGGCAACGGCCCCGGATTCATCTTCTCCGAGAGCGTCCTCAGCGCCACTGACATCGGTGCTCACAACAGGAAGTCCGCGTGCCATCGCCTCGAGCATCGCATTCGACATTCCCTCGGAATCTGATGTCACTGCGTAGACATCGAGCGCATCAAGAACTGCGTCGACATCGTCTCGCTCGCCGAGCAGGTGAACACGACGCTCAACACCCAGTCGCGCGGCGAGCGCAGCCAGATCATCGCGATATTTCCCGTCACCGGCAATGACGCAGTGTGCGCCGCTTATTTGGCTCATCGCCTCTACCAGCCGGTCGAGTCGTTTCTGTTTAGACAGTCGCGCCACCGCACCGGTTACAAATACTGAATCGTCCAGGCGCAGCTCCCGTCGCACATTGCGAGAACGCTGGGTTTCGACAGGTGCTGGAACGCTGTTCCAGATCAGCGTGACTTTTGAACGATCGAATCCGCTGAGAGTCTGAAAGGGCTGCATCATCCGCTCTGCATTGACAACGACTCCGTCGGTCCAGCGCCGCAACGCAATGCGGTACTTGATGCTCCGCGGAGTATCAGACTCCAATCCAACACGCGCAATTACACGCGGAACTCCTGCCATCCTTGCGCCGAGCGCGGCGAGAAAGAGTTTCTTGAAAGTGCCGACGATGAAGACGTCCGGTTTCTCGCGTTCGAGCTCGTGGCGGATTCGCCACGCGTGGTGCAATGCGATGTCGCCGCCGATTGGACAGAGCCGCGCTGGAACTCCGCGCGCCATTGACTGCTCTACAACCAGGACTGAGTTGCAGAGCAGAAGCACATCGTGTCCCCGCTCCAGCAGTCCCTGGAGCAGCGACACGGTCGCACGCTCGGCACCGCCCCAGATGCGGGCTCCATTGTGCGCAACTATGCGCATCAGTCAGCAGGCTGATCGCGAAGCCATTGTACGAAGCTGCGGATACCGTCTTCCATGGTAGTGTGTGGATCGTATCCGAACGTGCTTCGCGCTTTCGTGATGTCTGCAAAGGTTCGCTGCACATCTCCTGGCTGATCCGGCAGCCGCTCGAGCTGTGGTGTCGCACCGACCTCGCGAGCAATCAGTTCCACGAGCTGCGCCAGAGAAGTCGTAGTGCTTTCCCCAAGATTGAAGGTGTCGAACGTTCCCGGTTTGCCCGCGATTGTCCACGCGAGGGCTCGCTCGATCCCATCGACGACGTCAGCAACGTAGGTGTAATCGCGCTCCGTGCCGCCATCGCCATAGAAAGGGATCTTTTCATTGCGCATCATCAGGCGCGCGAATTTATGAATTGCGAGATCAGGACGTTGACGCGGACCATACACTGTGAACAGGCGGAGACACGCAACTGTGGAACCGTGGAGCATCGCGTGTGCGTGAGCGATCAGCTCCGCCGCGCGCTTTGTGGCAGCATAGGGTGAGATCGGCTCATCGGCGCGTGCAGCTTCGCTGAACGGAACCGGAGTCGAATCTCCATAAACGCTGGAGCTCGATCCGAGAACGAAAGGCCTGATGTTGTTGCGCCTCGCCAGATCCAGTAAGGACTGAGTGCCATCGATATTGGTCCTCACGTAGTCGAGCGGGCGCTCCAGCGATGGCCGAACGCCTGCGCGTGCTGCGAGATGAACGATGGCGTCGACTCGCTGTCCTTCAATCGCGCTTTGAAGCTTCTCCGTATCGCAGATATCTGATTCGATCAGCGTCACGCGGCCCGAAGCGAGCGCCCCTTTGATATTGCGGCGCTTCACGCTCTCGGCATAGAACGGATCGAATGAGTCGACGACGACAACTTCGTCGCCTCTTTCAACCAGACGGTCGGTGAGCGAGCTGCCTATAAAACCTGCGCCGCCAGTGACGAGAACTTTCACTCGTTAGACAGCTCGGGCGAAGTGACCGCGTGTGAAGTTGGCGCCAACTACGTCTCGCGGATTCAGTGCCGAGGGAGTGCGGTCGATCAGTGACTCTATCAATGAACGATACGAACGAGTGACTTCCGCAACTCGCTCATTCCTCACGTTGAAAATGAGCCGATACGTTCGCAGGCCCCCTCGCCACAGGCGCGGGATGAATTCGGAGCCCTCGATCGGACGCGAGTGAAGCAGGCGATTCCTGCAGGCACTATCAGTTGCGACCGGGAAAGTGTAACCCGCTGGATCCGTAAGCTCGACGTCGGTATGGTCCCGAACGCAAAGATCACGGCACGTGGTTGGCTCACGATCGAATGCTGCAGACAGTACACAATGCTCGATTGTCATTCCCTCTGGCCGACCATAGACAATCACATCGAAGCCAGCGCCATTCCACGGCTCTGCAAGCTGAAGCATCTCGTCGGTCGTCAGCTCGACGGACATCGTGACACGACGCGCTCCCATCTCGAAAATCTCGGCGGCGGTGTGACTGTTGAAGCAGTTCACAGAGTAATCGGCAACTACATCACGCCCTTGCCGCGACAGCTCGTCGACAAGTCCGAGGTGACCCGTACTCAGGGGAAGCCCGAGCGCCAGCCATTTATCGAGTGACTTTCTCTCTTCGGGCCGCACGATGCTCGGGAGGCGCAGACGCAACGGCACTCCTCTCTCGCTCAAACGATCGTTGAGGGCCTTCACGCGCGTCACCGGTGGGGTTGGATGCCGGAGAAACGGATCGAGAATGATCTCGGTTGCCCCAGCATCAGCTGCGGCGACTGCATCATCGACGTTGAACGTTTCAGCGGTGAGCGTGAAGTGATCGCTGATGCCAGTGCGCTGTGCGTTCAACCCGCCGATTGCCGCTTCGATCTTTGATGATCGCTCGTGATGCTCGGCATCGTGCTTCCATCCGAGCCGCTGCTCCAGCTCCTCGATTGCATCCTGTCGCAGGCGGTTCAGCTCACTGACCGGAATGAAGAGGTCTGCAGATAGCGCGGCAGTGTCGACGTCGCCCAGCACGAATCTCGTTTCGCCAAGGCGACCGAATTGATCGCGCAGCACTTTCACATCGAGAGACCGCTTCATCGCAGGCGACAGTGGAACGTCGCTTCGCACGGTCACCGTTTCATCGTCGGAACTGAACACAGCTTTCAGCGGACTGCCAGCGGCGCCAAACAATCGCACATCGACTCTGGTGCGTCCCCGCTCAGGGCGCGCGACGCCATCGAAGCTGGAGCGAGCGGATCGCATCAAAGCGGAATCATAACTTCTGACCACGCGCCAGCCTGGGCTAACACGCACGTGTGACCTGATTGCCTGGCGAATACGACCTGAAGTCGAGACGGTGCGAATCTCTTCGATCGTGAACCCGACAGTTTTCTCCGGCGCGCCGTCGGGTGGCTCGAATCCGACGCCATCTCCGGCAACGAGCGGTGTAGTCACATCGACAACAATTTCTCCACCGTGCACGGCTGACACAGCCCCAATCTCGGAGCCGCGATTATCCGGATGATTTCTCGTTATGTATCCGCGGCCAGCCCGACCTTTGTACATGCCGGGCGTGAATCCTCGACTGAAGATCTGGACAAGCTCCTGAACCTTGTCGTCGGGCATTGCGACATCTTCGCCCGATCCAAGCCGGTCGAGGCTGCTCCGATAGTTTCGCGTGACAATCGCGACGTATTCCGGTTTTTTCTTCCTTCCCTCGATTTTCAGACATCCGATTCCAGCGTCAGCGATATCACCAAGGCTCGCATACGCGCCGAGATCTTTTGCCGAGATCAGGTATCCCGTGTCGAGCACTGCGTCGGTGCCTGCATTGCGCAGGACATAATCCTTTCTGCATGACTGCGCACACGATCCGCGATTGGCACTTCGCTCGGAGATCATGCCCGACATGTAGCACTGTCCGGAGTATGAGATGCAGAGAGCGCCATGTATGAAGCTCTCGAGGCCGAGCTCCGGCACCGCGGAGCGGATTGCGCGGATATCCTCGATTGTGTTTTCGCGCGCAAGAACTACTCGATCGATGCCAAGCCGCTTCATCACAGCCGCCCCCGCAGCGTCGTGAACAGTCATCTGAGTCGAGCCGTGAATCTCGAATCCGGGATACACGCGCTGAATGAGCCGCACGAGCCCGATATCCTGGACGATCGCCGCGTCGATTCCGCGGTCGATTGCTTCGCCTAGAAACTGGAGCGCGTCAACGAGCTCAGCAGGCTTGATGAGAGTGTTGAGCGTAAGATAGATCCGCACCCCTCTCGCGTGCGCGATTCTACACGCGATATCGAGCTCGTCGAGCGAGAGCTGCGCGCCCTCATCCCGCGCGTTGAATCGCTCCGCGCCGAGGTACACTGCGTCTGCGCCGTTCGCGACAGCTGCGCGGACGGCGTCGAGTGAGCCCGCGGGCGAGAGAAGCTCGGGAATGCGTGAATTTCTGGCCACCTATGAAAATAGTCAGCCAGCCAATCCCGGGACCTCAGGATACGCAAAGACTTCCCCCGCACATGATTCGAGCGGGAGAAGCCACCTATCGGCCCTGGGGAGGCGCGATCGGTTTAGCGCTTTGTAGTAGTGTCGCCAGACGTCATGCCGGCGGTCGAATCCATAGTACCGGTGGTCATGCCGGTCGAGTCGGTCATGGTGCCTGTAGTGCCCATGGTACCGGTGCCGCTGGTGCCCATTGCGCCCATGCCGGTGGTATCTGCCATTGCTGCCGTGCCGGTGGTGTCCGCGGCATTCTCACTGTTGCCCTTGCATCCGGCTGCTACAAGCAGGCCGCCGAAGGCTGCGAGGGCGATAAGGTTTCTCGTTTTCATGTATTGCGCCTGGTTGAGGGGTAAAAACAGGATGTCACGAGGGGTGGAGTGGCAAGCGGCGCACCATGCCACGGAAATCAGCCGAGCAGTCCGGGGGTTTATTCGATTCCGGCGGCCTGTCGATACAACCTCATCGCCTCTTTCGTGACCGGACCTGGAACCCCGTTCCCAACAGGGCGTCCATCCAGCGTAACAATGGGCACTACTTCGGTAGTTGTTCCGGTAATGAACATCTCGTCGAGTGAAGCCAGCTCATCAGCCGGAATGGCCGTCTCGTCGATCTCGATGCCGGCACGCGAGACGGCTTCGATTGTGATCTCTCTCGTTATTCCGGGAAGAATGAGGTTCGATAACGGGGCCGTCCGGATTACACCATTCTTCACACCGAACAAACTCGTATGCGAACCCTCGAGCGCAACACCGTCGCGAATCAGAATTGCCTCGAACGCGCCCGCCTCCTTTGCTTCCTGGTTTGCCATGCAATTCGCAATGAGCGAAATCACTTTGATGTCGCAGCGGGACCAGCGCAGGTCCGGCCGCGTGATTGCGCCTGTGCCGGCCGAGAGATCTCCCATGTTCGGAAACGGCGTTGCATAAGCATAAACTGTCGGCCTGCACGCAACTTTCGGGAATGCATGTGTGCGCGGCGCGGCACCGCGTGTCACCTGCATGTACACCATTGTCTTTCCGCTCTCACTGAAGCCATTCCGCTCGAGCAGCTCGTGAAAGACAGTTTCGAGCGGATCTGCAACCGAGTCACCGATGCGTGCCTCGTTGAGGCTTCTCCGCAAGCGATCCATGTGGCGATCGAGCGCGACGAACCGGCCATCATATGCAGCCGCTACTTCATAGATCCCGTCGCCGAGAAGAAATCCGCGATCGTCGGGTGACACTCGCACTTCCGACCTGGCTGAATACCGTCCGTCGAAATAAACGACGTCTGCGGAACCCGGCTTTTCGATTGCCTGGGGAATCGAAGATTCGCTCGCGTGGACTGCTGTCATTGCCTGCTCCGGTTGCGGTCGATGAATCGCAGTAGGACGGCCAGTGTCAGGAATGCGATTGCTGCCCATCTCAAAGGCGGCGAATCGTGACGGACACCGTAGCCGAAAAGAATAGCAGCGATAAGCGCCAGCGTAAGCTTCGCAACGGTAAACGGAGTCATCGTCATCGCTGCACCGCGGGAAGATTCATTTCCTTCGCCTCATCGTCAGGGACGTCGATGTACATGCGAAGCATTGCGGTCGAAAAAACTTTTCCCTGCGCGTCAGTCTTCAGCGAGAGCGTTCCGCCTCCATCCAATGCGCCATGAAGCAGGAAATTCAGCGCATTGAGATTCGGCAGCTCGTAGCGCTTTACAGGTCCCGTTATTTCAGATGCAAAGTGTCTGGTTACAGCGTCCTGCGTCACATAACGCGTGAGAACCGGGTACCACTCCTTTCTGAGCGCAATCAATCCGACGTTAGCCGTGTCGCCTTTGTCGCCAGATCGCGCGTGAGCAATATTGACGAGCTGAACGCGCATCAGACGATCTCCACGTTTGTCTGCACCACGCTCTTGTCGACGAGTGCAGGCCAGTATGCAACGATCTCCTCGACTTTCGGCCGTCCCCCCGCAAATCCAGTAACACTCGGCGGACCATTCAACACAAGCGGAGCGATCTCGCGTGTGAATCTCTCGACATCCTTTCGATTGTCGCCTCGCACTCCTACGCGGAGCTGCACTTCAGGAATGTGATGAGAGGGCCGTCCAGCGAGCGAACCATGCGTCGCAGAAACGCCGACGAGCTCGGTGAGAACCTGATCGAAACGAAGTCCGAGACGATCGAGTCGTTCACGAAGAATTCTGTCGGCAGCCTGAGCTTTCTCGAGCGCATCAGGCCATGAGTAGACGAGAGTTCCAACTGCCTTGAAGCCGGCGCGGTACGCAATCGACACCTTGAGCTTGTCAGTAGACGGTCTGCCCTTGATTCCGAAAACACGAACCCGATTCGGACCATCCTGCTCGAGTCTGATCGTAGTGAAATCAGCGACAACGTCAGGCGTGATGTATTCATGCGGATCGCCCATTTCATAGACGAGCTGCTCGGTCACGGAAGGCACCGAGACGATTCCACCCGTATCTGGATGCTTCGTTATGACGAATGAACCGTCAGGCTTTGCCTCCGCGATGGGATATCCAACATTTGCGAGGTCTGGAATGCTCTTCCAGTCATATAGGCAATTGCCGCCGGAGCATTGTGCACCGCATTCGATTATGTGACCGGCAATGATTCCTGCGGCGAGCCTGTCCCAATCGTCTGCTGCCCAGTCGAATTCGTAACGCAGCGGCGCCATGGTGAGAGCAGTGTCGGTTGAACGACCCGTGATGACCACGTTCGCGCCACGGGTGAGCCCTTCTACAATGGGGGTCGATCCGATGTACGCGTTTGCAGAAAGAACGCGGTCGCGAATTGCCGATAGCGGCTCACCGGTATCCATGTTCGCAAGGGCGTGACCGCTGTCGATCAGCTCGTCCAGCCGGCCGAGCAGATTGTCACCTGTGACCACTGCGACCCTGAGCTTTTCAGCTGCGGTCCCCGATGATGCAAGCGCTCTTACAGCAGCCGCGCATGCAGGGGGGTTAACTCCTCCCGCATTCGCAATGACTTTCACTCCTCTGTCGAGTACTGCAGGCAGCACACTCTCCATTGCCCCAATAAAATCGCGCGCATAACCCATGGATGTGTCACGCTCTTTCTGCTTCTGCAGAATCGACATCGTCACTTCGGCGAGATAATCCAGCATCAGGTAGTCGACTGGACCACCTTCCACCTGCTGGCGCGGCGCCTCCAGTGAATCGCCCCAGAATCCCTGGCCGCT
>DASUXX010000203.1:0-6442 GCA_036377755.1 Gemmatimonadaceae bacterium | reverse complement strand
TCCATTCATCTAGCTAAGATTTCCAGCTGCTGCTATCAGATAATGAGCATCGCGTCGCCATACGAATAGAAGCGATAGCCATTATCAATCGCTTCTTTGTACGCCCGCATGATCAGATCATATCCCGCAAACGCAGCGACGAGCATGATCAGCGTCGAGCGAGGGAGATGGAAGTTCGTCAGCAGACGGTCCACCGCTTTGAACTCGTACGGTGGTCTGATGAAAATCCGCGTCTCGCCGGAGACTGCAGCAAACTTTCGATCGGGTCCGACGATTGACTCGAGAGTTCTTACGGATGTCGTGCCGACTGCCCAGATACAACTTCCTCGCTCACGGGTCTCGTTCAGAGTCGATGCGGTCTGCTCGGAAACCGAATACCACTCCTCGTGCATGACGTGCTGCGATGGATCATCGACCTCGACGGGCTTGAACGTTCCGGCACCGACATGGAGCAGGACGTCGGCTCGTGACACTCCTTTCGCTGACAGTGCGTCGAGAACTTCCCGAGTGAAATGCAATCCCGCAGTCGGCGCAGCAACGGACCCCGACTCACGCGCATACACTGTTTGATAGCGATCGATATCCGACAGCTCATCACTGCGCTCGATGTACGGCGGGAGCGGAACGTGACCGTGCTTCTCGATCGCATCTTCAACGCGCATCGGGGTTATCAATCGAACAACTCGCGTTCGTCGCTCGGTTGTCTCGAGAATCTCCGCGTCGAAGTCGTCTGCGATGTGCACTTTTCGTCCGACCTTGAGCTTGCCGCCAGGATGCACCATCGCCTCGAACGTGTTCTCGCCGAGTGACTTGAGGAGAAGGAGCTCGGCAGGTGCGCCCGAATCGCGAGTGCCAAGCAGTCGCGCGCGAAAGACTCTCGTCGTGTTCACTACGACTGTGTCGCCTGAAGGAATGAGCGAGACGATATCCCTGAATCGCGCGTGCTCGATCGTCCGCTCTTTGCGACGCACGATCATCAATCGGGATTCATCCCTCTTTTCGGCGGGCGTCTGAGCAATTCGATCCTCAGGAAGATCGAAGTCGTAGTCGGAAGTTCGAGCGCCTTTCACGAGCGGGTTCTGGGTCCTGGGTTTTCTAAGGTTTTGTGTCGAGGGTCATGATGTCATGGGTCATGTGTAACCCACGACCCATGACATCACGACCCTCGACACAAAACATAGAAGAACCCTTTTACCAGGAACCCGCTAAAACAGATTTTGCTGCTGCGAGACCGGTGCAGGCGGGTTGTATCCGAAGTGCCTGTACGCCTGCGGGGTCGCGAGACGGCCGCGCGGCGTGCGCTGCAGGAAACCCTGCTGAACGAGAAACGGCTCGTACACTTCTTCAATCGTTCCTTCATCTTCGCCGACAGCGGCAGCGATTGTCTTAACTCCAACCGGACCGCCCTCGAATTTCTCGATGATTGTCTTGAGAATTCGCGAGTCCATGTCGTCGAGGCCGAACTGATCGACGTCGAGAAGCCGCAGACCTTCCTTTGCGACATCGCGCGTAATCACTCCGTCGGATTTCACCTGCGCGTAATCGCGAATGCGTCGCAGAAGTCTGTTCGCCACTCGCGGAGTACCGCGCGATCTGCACGCAATTTCCTGAGCGCCACCGTCGTCAATGCGGACTTTCAGTACATCGGCAGTACGACGAACGATTTCTTCCAGCTCTGACGCAGGGTAGAAACTGAGCCGCTGCTCGATTCCAAACCTCGCCTTCATCGGCGGCGTCAGCATCCCGAGACGAGTCGTCGCACCGACAAGAGTGAATTTCTCGATCGGCATCGTGATCGTCTGAGCTTTTGGTCCCTCAGACAACCGGATGTCGATCCGGAAATCCTCCATTGCGGGATACAGGAACTCTTCGATCACCGGACGCAGGCGATGAATCTCGTCGATGAAAAGAATGTCGCCCTGACGGAGATTGGTGAGCGTTCCGACGAGATCACCTGGTTTCTCGAGAGCCGGACCCGAAGTCGTGCGGATATTCACACCCATCTCGCGTGCGATCAGCTCGGCGAGAGTCGTCTTTCCCAATCCCGCAGGTCCGAAGAACAGTGTGTGGTCGAGCGGCTCGCGCCTGGACAGTGCAGCATCGATATAGATGCGCATCGACTCCTTCACCTTTGGCTGCCCGATAAACTCGGCAAGCCGCTGTGGCCGGAGCGAAAGCTCGACAACGGACTCGTCGGCAAGGACTTCGGGAGTTGTTATCTCAGCGCGACTCATAGGTCAAATATATCCCGAAGATACACCGAAAACGAGATCAAACTTTAGCTGAAATTCCCGCCAGTCTTTCCGCGGCACGCTCGAGCGTCTCGTTCTTTTTACAGAACGCAAACCGGGTGACGTTCTCACCGAGCCTGGGCTCATGGTAAAAGCTGGTTCCTGGAACAGTCGCGATGCCGATTTCTTTCGCGAGCCACATCGCGAACTCGACTCCTCGCAGATCCGAGATACCGGTGAAGTCAGCGAGGATGTAATACGCACCTTCGGGTGCGCAGAACTTGAATCCCGCATCGTCGAGTGCTGTCACCATCACGTCGCGCCGCTCACGATACTCGAGCGCCATCTCGTTGTAATAATCGGGCCCAAAGGCCATTCCAATTGCGCCTGCTGCCTGTAATGGCGCGGGTGCGCCAACGGTCAGGAAATCATGAACCTTTCGGATCGGCGAGGTCATGTCGAATGGCGCGACTGAATAACCAAGTCGCCAGCCCGTGCAGCTGAATGTCTTCGACAGTCCCGAGATTGTGACAGTGCGCTCGCGCATTCCGGGCCACGTTGCGAGAACGTGATGACCACCGGCATAACGGATATGCTCGTAGATCTCGTCCGTGATCGCAATCACATCGTATTGCTGGCAAAGCCCGGCAATGAGTGAGATCTCATCTCTCGTAAAAACGCGACCCGTTGGATTGTGCGGAGTATTCACCACGATCGCGCGGGTCTTATCGTTGAACGCAGCGCGAAGCTTGTCGGGATCGAGCTTCCACTCGAGACCTTCCAGCGGAACGAACACCGGCTTTGCGCCGGCGAGAATTGCGTCGGGGCCGTAGTTCTCATAGAACGGCTCGAAGACGATTACTTCATCGCCAGGATTTATCAGCGCGAGAAAGACCGACGCCATCGCTTCTGTCGCGCCGCACGTAACCGTGATCTCACGATCAGGATCGACTTCCATGTCGTACCACCGCCGATACTTCTCGGCGATCGCGAGACGAAGTGCAGGACTGCCCCATGTTATCGCGTATTGATTGATGTCGCCGTGAATTGCGGCGCACGCTGCGTCCTTCATCGGCTCCGGCATTGCGAAGTCGGGGAAGCCCTGCGCGAGGTTGATTGCGCCGTGCTGGTTCGCGACGCGGGTCATCTCGCGGATGACCGACTCAGTAAAACTCGCAGCCCTGTGTGCTGTTCTCGTCATTCCCATGCCTTTGTTTATTCGAAGCAGTATCACAAGAGCTAGACACGGAGGCACGGGGATACGGAGTTTCACGAAGAAAAACCTTTTCTTGTTTTTCGCAGAGTCAGCAACACCATCACGCCGGTGCAGCGAACAAAAACAAAGAAAAACTCCGTGAAACTCCGTTACACCGTGGCTCCGTGTCTAGGTCTTCAGATGCGGCTCCGATACCAGTAAATGATTATCGACCACCAAGTTTTGCGAGCGCCGCTCTAATCAATTCAGCAGCAGAAAGCCCCGATCCGCCAGAATCCAGCGCAGCGCGAACTCCCTTCTCAGCATCAGCATTGGTGTATCCAAGGGAAACCAGCGCCCGCATAGCATCCTCAGCAGCACCGCCGCCGGCAACTCGCGGAGCTCCGGGTTCCTCGCCGCCAATACCATCGAGTTTATCAGCAAGATCGAGAATGAGTCTCTCAGCTTTCTTTCGTCCAACTCTCGGAACTCCCTGAAGAGTCGGAATGTCCTTCTCCTGAATCGCTCGAACCAATCGTGTGGCTGACAGTGCCGACATCAAGCCAAGAGCGAGTGAAGGTCCGACTCCATTTGCCGTCAGCAGCTTCTGAAAAAGCCTGCGCTCGAACACGCTCGAAAATCCAAATAACTGCCACCCATCATCCTTGACGACGAGATGAGTGTGCAGCGAAACCTTCTCGCCCTGTTTTGGAAGCGCTTCGAAAACGCCAAGCGGGATCATCAGCTCATAGCCGACTCCGCCTGCCGTCATGACATCGACGCGGTCGATGTCCTTAGATGTAAGAAGGCCGGTGATGTGCGAGATCATCTGCCAGGATATGCGGGTTCATTATGTGAGCGAGTGCAGCGGCAACACCGTCTGCTGCATCGGCGGGCTCAGGCGCACTCTTCAATCTGAGAATGCGCGCGACCATGAATTGTACCTGCTCCTTGGTCGCGGCACCGGTGCCAACAACTGCTTTCTTGATTTCAGCGGGAGGATATTCCGCAATCTCGAGCCGCGCGTTTGCGGCGGCGAGAAGAATTACTCCACGTGCGTGACCGAGCACTACTGTGGTGCGAACATTTTTCGCATAAAAGACATCCTCGATCGACAATGCATCGGGACGGTGACGCGCAATCAGCTCGAGAATTCCTGCGTGAATCTCCTGAAGACGCGAAGCCAGGGGATCGCGAGGCCGCGTGCGAATGACGCCGCACTCGATCAACCTCGGGGGCGTCGAGCGCTCGCCTTTCACGACGCCGTATCCTGTGACTGCAGTGCCGGGATCGATCCCGAGAACGATCACTGCGCGTCTTCTATATCACAGTTGGCAGCGACTTTCTGGACGTCGTCGAGATCTTCGAGCTCCTCGAGCAGCTTGACGAGCGATTCGGCAGTCTGCCCACCAACGCTGACGAGATTTTTAGGGACCGATGCAATCTCTGCCTCAGCGATCTCATATCCTTTCGATTCGAGTGCTGAGCGAACAGTGTGCATGCTCGCGGGATCGGTCGTGATCTCGTAGCGGTCGCCTTCGGCCTTGAAATCCTCAGCGCCTGCGTCGAGCGCTGCTTCGAGCGCATCGTCTTCGGGATACTTGCTCGCATCGATGTAGAGCTGCCCTTTGCGATCGAACATCCATGCGACCGAGTTCGTCGCGCCAAGATTTCCGCCGCCGCGGGAGAGCTTGTGACGAACTTCAGCAACGGTGCGATTTGGATTGTCCGTCATTGCGAAAATCAGAATCGCTACGCCACCCGGACCGTATCCTTCGTAGGTAATCTCCTGGTATTCGACCCCCTCGAGCTCGCCCGTTCCTTTCTTGATCGCGCGCTCGATGTTGTCCTTCGGCATCGACGCTGCGCGCGCCGTTTCGATCGCGGTTCTAAGTCGCGGATTTCCACCGGGATCGCCGCCGCCGATCTTGGCGGCCATCGTGATTTCGCGGATGAGCTTCGTGAAATGTGCGCCCCGCTTTGCGTCAGCTGCGGCTTTGTAATGCTTGATTTGTTTCCACTTACTATGACCAGCCATGTTCTCAGAGCTAAAGGATCAATACCAGCAATTCAAATATACAGAACAGGTTTTGGGTTCTGGGTTTTGGGTTGGCTGATGTTTTGTGTATAGGGTCATGTGTCATCGGTCGCGGGTTGACCCGTAACCAACTACCTCATGACCCATCACACACGACATCGAGAACCCACAACCCGCTACCCGCTACCCAAGCTCTCCCATCAGCTCATGAATCTCGGCAATGGAAGCCTGGTCGAGATTCCGCACAGCTGTCTCGATCATTCCCGACAGCGCACTGACGACTGATCGCTTGTTGCCGAGGGCGACTGCATCCGCGACTGCGACGACCGCAGCTCGATGACCCGCGGGCAAGGCAAGCGAAGCGATCCACTGTTTCGTGTTCGCAACCCGCGTTGCGGCGTCAGCCGGAATCAGGGCAAACGGCGCGACCATTCCCGCAGCAAGCCTTGCAACCGCAAAACAGGCGAGCGCAATCTCACGGTCACCGCCCAGCGCAGCCCGTCCTGCGTGTGACGCCAGGGCCCGGAATCGAAAGACCGGGGTAACAAGAGCGTACGGAGGTGCCTGAATCATGATTTTGAAAGAGTTCCTGCCAATCTAGGCATTGGATTTCACTCCGGCTACATTCACCAAACCAATGCCACAAGCTCCCAAATCAATCCTCTGGGTCGACGACGAAGGCGAGCTTCTCGAGTCCCACCGGATTTTCCTGCGCTCCAAGGGTTATGACGTCGAGTGGGCGTCTAACGCGGACGATGCGGTCGAAATGCTCCGCCGCCGCCCGTTCGACATCATGCTGCTCGATGAGCGGATGCCGGGAAAACGGGGGCTCGAGACGTATCGCGACGTTCGGGAGATAGCACCGAACCTCCCTGTGGTCATGGTGACCAAGAGTGAAGAAGACGCCACTCTAAAGGAAGCAATCGGTGCCAACATCCGCGATTACCTCGTAAAACCGATCAACCCGCGGCAGGTCCT
>DASUXX010000202.1:0-5157 GCA_036377755.1 Gemmatimonadaceae bacterium | reverse complement strand
CCGAGAGTGACGATCTCTCCATCGGGAAGAATCACCGTCATGGCGATGACGTGATTCAAGGTCACACCGTACTTCAGGCAATGCGGACCACCCGCATTCTCGGCGATGTTCCCACCGATGGTGCACGCTGCTTCGCTCGACGGATCAGGCGCGTACAACAGACCGAGGTGCGCAACTGCGCGATTCACATGAAGATTCACGACACCGGGCTCTACGACAGCGCGAAGATTTGCCGCGTCTATCGAGATGATGCGCTTGAGCCGATGCATGCCGAGCAGGACGACATCGTCAGCGAGTGCGCCGCCGGAGAGACCAGTGCCTGCGCCGCGCGGCACGAATGCAACGCCTTGGGCGGCAAGCGTCCGAACGACGGCGACAGCTTCTTCCCGATTGCCTGGAAATACGGCAATGCGCGGCATTCGCCGGTAGCCGGGAAGGCCGTCGGAGTTATAGACGAGAAGATCGCTCTCGCGCTTCATAACGAAACGCGGAGTTACAATATCCTCGAGCTTTTCGATGAGCCCTTGATCGCTAGCTGTTGCCGTCACCGGATGCGGGAATGTCTTCGCCTCGTACTACCCTGAGTATATCCCGCTCCAGCTTATACTCCAGCGGCTGGCGCATGATTTCTTCTTCACCATCGAGAGCGACGGCAACCCGCGAGCGGCGCATCGAGATGGTGCAGCGGTCGGCGATGAAACTGTCGAGCTCAGGTGTTTTTGCGACATGCTTTACTCCTCGCGCAGCCGCAGCGAGTGCCAGAGACAGCAGTCGTGCCCGCCGACGACCCTGAACGACGATTATGTGCAGGCCGCGACGTCCATTCTCGATGCGGTTGCCGAATGTCGGAGCCTGCAGCTCCCGCTCACCGACGCCAATGAAGACGATAGGGGTGCGATACAGCGTTGACTTGCCGTTCACCTCGAGCTCGACCGCGAATCTCGGCATGATGATGAACGTGCGGATCGCGGCAAGGATCGTGGCAAGGCGATAGCCGAATCGTCGCTCGAGCCGTTCACGCACTCGCATGAACGTTACGTATGCTCCGATCGAGCTCGTGTTGAGAAAGATCGTGTCGCCAACGCTTCCAGCATCGATCGCGATCGTTATTTCACCACCGGCCGCTTTTGCTGCCTGCTCGAGATCGACGGGAATGCCGTGGTCGCGAGCGAAGTGGTTGAGCGTTCCCGAGGGCAGAACGGCGAGCTCGCATTTCGATTCGCGAATTGCTTGAGCGCCAGACCGGATCGTTCCGTCTCCGCCGGCGACGAGGATCCTCGTCGCGCCCGCTTTTACAGCGTCCGTAATCTCGTCGTGCAGCTTTTCCGGATCGACTTCACGGATATCAAAAGAACCCGCCTGCTCGAGAGCAGTGCGGGCTCCTTCATAATTACCGGACTTCGGGTTGACGAACGCCGGGATGCGCGAAGCGTTCGCCACCTTCGAATCGGTATTTAGTCGGCCGTCTTCCAGAATCCTGAGAGAGCGGCTCCGTCTGGCGACTCGCGCAGCTTCTCGAACGCGCGCTCGCGAATCTGGCGAATGCGCTCACGCGTCACGCCCATCAATGCGCCGATCTTCTCGAGGGTCATTGCATCGGAGCCCTGCTCGAGACCGTAGTACAGATGGAGGATCTTTCTCTCTCGCGGAGTCAGATACTTCCTGAAGACCTTGTCGATGAATTCCTTCATCAGGTGGAAGTCAGTCACCTCTTCGATTTCAGCTCCATCGACGCCGGCGAATCTCTCGCCCAGGGTGCAGGCTTCGCGATCGCTGCGGTCGACCGGTGCATCGAGAGAGATTTCGGTGGCGCTCATCTGCTTTGCAGAGCGTACCGCTTCCGGAGTTTCCTCGAGAAGTCTTCCGATTTCCTGGTCTGTGGGGTCGCGCTTGAGAACCTGGGAGAGAACTGTCTGTGCGCGGGCGAGCTTGATTAGCTGGGAGTTCTGATTGAGCGGGATTCTTACTGAGCGGGTCTGTTCTGCGAGGGCTTTGAGGACTGCCTGGCGGACCCACCAGACTGCGTATGAAATGAACTTTACGCCCTGCTCCGGATCGAACTTTCGTACTGCCTTGAGAAGTCCTTCGTTTCCAATGGCGACGAGCTCCGACAAGTCGAGGCCGTGACCCTGGTACTTCTTTACGTAGGAGATAACGAATCGAAGATTCGCAGTCACCAGTCGCTCCGCAGCCTTTTCATCTCCCGCCTGCGCACGACGCGCGAGCCGGCGCTCTTCTTCAGCGTCGGTTATGAGGGGGAGTTTCTGGATGTCCTGGAGGTACTGATCGAATGCGGTGGAAGGGGACGAACGGAAAAAGCCTTTAGACCTGCTCTCGGTCGTAGTCTGCATTCACGCCCCGGTTGGGTTGTTAGCGCAAGCGCTTTATGGCTCGCATCACCTATATCGGGCGCACAGTAGCTACGGGGCTTTATTCAGTCAACAGCCACGTTTCGTGCCACTAAGAATTGTGATGTAACCGCCAATCTCACATAGTAGATGGCGGATCTTTGGTCTTCGTTCGGCTCGTTCCCGTCAAAATGCCGATCCCGATCAGCACGATCACCCCAACCGCAATCCACGTTGTCGGAACGCCGAGCAGGTACGCGGCAATCGCGAGTCCGACTATCAGGACGATGAAGCCGATGAGATAAGTACCGAATGACGACATGATTTTATGTCTCCGGTGCTGGTTCAGGCGGCGTTAAGGCAAGAGCGGGGCCAACTACACTGCACTCCGTACACACTGCACTCCGTACACATTGCACTCCGTACTCACTGCACTCCGTACTCACTACACTGCTCACTGCTTACTGACTAATAGTGCCTACTAAAGGCACTGCGTACCCCGTGCAGCGCGTCAGTACGGAATGCCGTTAGTATGCAGTGCAGTTAGTACGCACTCATAGTCAGTAAGCAGTAAGCAGTGTAGTTAGTACGGAGTGCGGGTAGTACGTAGTGCAGGACGGAGTGCACTGAGGACGGAGTGCAGTGAGTACCGCAGTTACTCCCGCTTGGCGAGACCCTCGAACATCTCTCCGATGGCCGTGAGGTTGGGGATGACGTCGATCTCCACGAGATTCGCGGGAAGGATGTGCTCCTCTTCCCTGGCGACCAGCACCGCTTTCCCATTGTGACGGCCAAAGCGAGCGGCCTGCTTGCATGACGGCGTCCAGATGTCCAAGGTCGCACCGATCACGTTGCCGCCGGTATCATCCACGAGGAATCTCCCGAGGTATTTCTTGCCCATGAATACTTCGACGTAGCGGGCGAGCGGGAAGATCCTCGGATCTGCGGCAACGATGCCTGGACGAACAAAACGACCTCTACGGGTCGTTCCTTTAAGGCAGTACTGGGTGATCGAGACCGGAATTTCCTCTCCGGGTTGAGCGCGCGCGAACCTTTTTGGATCGGGAATGATTCCGGCGGCGCGCATGCGGAGCGCCTCGTGTGCAGTTGCGCGGCGGAACTCTCCCTTGCTCGTCGCGATCTTTTTGGCCGTAACAACGAGCGGATCGAGAAGAGGCTCGGCGTAAACGAGAACGGGAGCGTGCACGTACGCAGCTTTCCCAACTGGAAGCTTTGCCGCACCGGTCCCGATGAAAATGATGGCAATCACAGCGGCGATGCCGAGTCGCATCCAATCGCCACGTTTCATGTCAGCACCTCCCGCACGATAGACTCAGCCACAGATACAGTCCAGCCAGCATCGGCACCTGCCATTTCACCGATACGGCGCGGCAGGGCATATAGAACCGACCCCGCCCGCGCCTTCTTGTCAGACTGCATCACTTCCAGAATCCGGTCAGCAGGCATGTCGTCCGGCATTTCCACCGGCAAACCTGCAGCTGACAAGGCACTCCTCAACTCTTCAGTCGTGCCCTTTTCCGCAATGTCGGCACGCTCAGCCACCTTCGACTCGAGCGTCATCCCGATTGCAACCGCTTCACCATGCGCCAGCGAATAATCACTGAGCATTTCGACCGCATGTCCGATGGTGTGGCCGAAATTCAGAATCTTTCGAACACCGCCCTCGTGCACGTCCCGGGCAACTATGCCCGACTTGATCTCTATGCTACCGACGATGACGCCGGTCAGTGAGTCACCCGCTTCCCCCGGCCCGTATATGACCCGGGGTATGGCGCTGACGACCGAGTCAAAGTAACTCCGATTCGCAATCGCGCCATGCTTGAGTGCCTCGGCAAATCCTGTGCGAAGTTCTCTAAGTGGAAGTGTGGAAAGGAGTTGCGGGTCTACGAGCACTCCCGCGGGGGGATGAAATGCACCTACCAGATTCTTTCCGGCCTGGGTATCCACCCCCGTTTTTCCGCCGATCGAGGCGTCGATCATCGCGAGCAATGTGGTCGGAACATGGACGATCGGAACGCCGCGCATGTACGTCGCGGCAACGAATCCTGCGAGATCTCCTATCACCCCACCGCCAAGGGCAATGATGGCCGAGTCGCGTCCGTATCCCCGCTCGATGAGCTGGTCCGTTATCCAGCCCCACGTACCGCGAGTCTTGCTGTTCTCGCCTGCGGGGATGACGAGGCAGTCGTTCTCGTCAATGCCAAGTGATTCGCTTGCCGCCCTACCATAGAGAGGACCGACATGCGTATCGGTGATTATCGCATAGCGGTGCGTGGGGGCGACTTTTTTTGCAAATTCGCCGAGTCCTGTCAGTGACCCGGGCTTGACCTCGATTGGGTATCCCAGTTCAGACATGCTTCGCCCGGCTGAGACACACCAGATTTGAGTTGCCAGGCGTTTGGTTGCCAGTTGCCAGATACGGCAAACTGGGAACTGGCAACTCAAATCTGGTGTGTCTCACCATTACCATGTGACTTCTCCTGCTCCGGATCTCAGATTCGAAAGACGTGCGAGAGTGAAAAGCAGATCGGACAATCGGTTCAAGTAAACGATGACGATCTGCGGAATCTCGACGTCTCGCTGCAATGAGATCACGCGTCGCTCCGCCCGACGACAAACCGTGCGGGCAACATGAAGTGCCGCCGCCTTCGGTGACCCTCCTGGAACTATGAAGGCACGGAGCGGCTCGAGCTCTCGATCGCACGCGTCGATCTCGCGCTCGAGTCCAAGAATTCGCTTCTCGTCGATCTGAGCCTTGGTAAGATGATCGTGCATCTTTGCGAGGTCG
>DASUXX010000201.1:0-11608 GCA_036377755.1 Gemmatimonadaceae bacterium | reverse complement strand
AGCGACACCACTAAGCCACGTTGTATACGCCTGCCACTTGAACCAGTGAACACCATGCGGAAGCCGCTCACCTTCGAGAAGAGTTTTCTCGACGTAGTAGAAGCCACCGCTGTGCAGCAGCCAGATCTTCCCGACTGGTTTTGCTGTTTGTCCATCAGGGTCGGCGCGGACGAGACTGCGATCGAGCCAGTTGAAGAGAAGAGAATTGCCGACCCACATGATGCCCGCGATTACGTGAACCCACCGTGCGGCCAGATCGGCGATCTCAATCACTTGCGGCCCTTCATGATGCGCACGAAGCTCCGACCCCTGAATTCATCCGCGGTGAGGCCGGTCATGGACAACGCTTCTTCCTCGGTGATTGCACCGGAGTTGATTCCGCGCAGGAAGAAGTTGAGAAGACCCTGGCCCGTTGCTGCATCGTCGAAGACATCGCCGACGAGCGTTGCCTGAGCAGCCTTGCTCACGAAGTTGCTGAGTCTCACCCCCGCTGCGTCGATTCCTTCGAGGAAGAAACTGTAAAGCGCAGCATATCGAGTGACGAGCTGCGCAGGATGCAGATCCCATCCCTGATAGAATCCGCCGGCAAGTGAGTGCCTGATGTCGTCGAAGTGAAGCTTCCACGCAGCATGAACGCTCGTCGTGTTTTCATCGCGCTGCTGAGCGGTCAAGGAATCACCCCGATGAATCGGAACGGGCATCACGGTTGTGGATCCATCGGAGAGCCAGACTTCAGTGCCTGCAAATGCGACCTGCATGAAATGTTTTGCAAAGTCGCATGCAAGATGGCGCATGCGCTGGTGCGCAGCAGTGATGTTGATTCCCGCGGTGTAATCGTACGTGCCGAAGTGAGCGCCGCGCAGACGGCCGTCAGATGCTTCCAGAACGCGCGGAAGAAGAGATGTGCCTTTTCGATCGAGAATGATCTGCGGTGTCTCGACCATGACCTCGAATCTCAGCGTGCCATCTGAAAGCCCGAGCTTGCGCTCGAGAGACCTGAGCACCGCGACAGTGTAATCGACCTGCTGAATGATCGTGACTTTGGGAATCGTGACTACCCAGCGCTCGGGGATCTCTTCTTCTTCGACGAGCGCGGTCATCACGAGATCGAGAGTGCGAATGCTTCGCACTCTCAGCTCTTCATTGAGCGGCTTCACGCGCATTCCGATGAACGGCGAGAGCGTTCCTGCTTTCATTCCTTTTGCGAGCTCGCTCGCAACCATACCCGCGTGACGATCTTCTTCGGCGTCAGGCCTGTTGCCGTAACCGTCCTCGAAGTCGATCCGGAAATCTTCGATGGGCTCGCGCTTCAGCTTGTCGCGAACGCGTTGATTGATGGTATCGAGCGCGGGATGATCGGAGATCGCAACGGCGCGGCCAAGTGAAGCGGCATCGGGCGCGTACTGATCCATCGCGCGCAGCGCGATCGCGCCAAGCTTGGGAACTGAATCAGCTGCGAAGAGCTGTGCGCCGCCATAGACCGTATGAACAGGCTGACGCCCCGGACCTTCTCCAGGATGAAGCCGCGCAAACTCGAGATTTGCATCGCGAAGCGCAGATTCGGCTTCAGCGAGGTAGTTGTCGTCTGTCGTCATGCGGGAGAAGCTTGTCACTCCCGCATCTTGTACGGAAGACTATGCGCTTACGAGAGCGCGCTCCGGAGATGGCTCGAGAAACGTGACCGCCACTTTCGCACCAGAGACGAGCGTATTGTGAGCAGGGCATGCGTCGATGACTCGCTGAAGCAACGGCATGTACTGCGGCGGAACATCAGCGGGAAGAGCAACCTGCACTTCGAAGCCTTCGATCCTGGTCGGGTTAGTCGTCGACCGATGTGATACCGAGACCGAAATGCCGTCCGCAGGCAGTCCGCGCGTATGGAAGAAATGATGGATGTAGTACGCGATGCAGCTCCCAAGTGACGCGCCCAGCAGCTCGAGGGGTGTCGGTGCCGAATCGGTACCGCCTCCTTTCAAGGTCTGATCGACAAGAATCTCGTGCGACCGGATCCCGATGGAGAACTTCACTCCCGATACATGTGTGACGACTGTCGGTGTCGAGCTTGTCTTGACCACAATTCCGCCTGAAAGAGTGGCTCATGATACGAAAGGCCTTCCTCCGAGTCAGTCGGGGAGAGACCTCAGCCGTGTCCGTGTTTTTCCTACAGCTCAGCCGTTGTAGATCTTGCCGCTCTTTGCGCGATACAGCTCGAGAACTGCGCGCGCTTCATCGCGCATCACCTGCCGCACGATCTCGATGCCGCGATCCTCGAGATACTGGTACGACTCAGGGAATACCGGGCCTTCCTCGAAGTTGAGAATCGTCGCATCCTCGCGCGTTGCTCCATAGACAACGCGCTGCACGCCGCTCCATAAAGTTGTGCCAAGGCACATCGCGCATGGCTCGCATGAGGTGTAGAGCTCGTGGCGCGGAAGGGAATCTGATTTGAGGGTGTACGACTGAACTTTCTGCTGCGCCATCATGAAGGCGACCATCTCGCCGTGGAGCGTGCAGTTGTTCAGGCGAACGACGCTGTTCATTCCGACTGAAACGAGGCGGCCGGAATCTGATTCGAAGATCGCGGCTCCGAATGGTCCGCCAGTTCCGCGCTCGACATTCTCCCTGGCGACTTTAATGGCGAGTCTCATCCGGTCTTCGTCGGACTGGTAGGGCCGATCCCAGTCTATGGTCTGGTCGACCCAGTCAGGGTATTGAATGATCACTTTCGGGTGCATGGGTGATAAAGTAGCGGCCTGAGCCGCAATTGCGTTTGGAGTTAATAGTGTTGTAACCCTCTCTATGTTCAGCCCTACTAAAGCCTGCTTGACATTGTTTGTCATAACACTTAATGTTATTGTATGACTTCGACGCTTCAGGAAGAGCTCAAGCAGAAAAAGCCGTTCAGGACCCTTCGCCAGGAAGCGCAGCTGAACATCGAGCGCACGGCGAACGTCCTGAGTGACTCGTTCGAGCAGATGCTCAAGCCTCACGGAATCACCGGCACGCAGTACAACGTGCTGCGGATCCTGAGAGGCGCCGAGCCCGACGGGCTCTGCCGCAATGAAGTCAGCCAGCGGCTGCTAAACCGAATGCCTGACGCAACCCGGCTGCTGGACAGAATGGAAGACGCAGGGCTGGTGACGCGGGAGCGCAGCACGGTCGACCGCAGGCTGGTAACGACACGCATCACCAAAAAAGGACGTCAGATCGTCGATGATCTCGATGATGTGGTCGACGCCGAGCACGAGAAGCTCCTGGGCCATATGAGTGAGCAGGATCTCAAGACTCTCATCAGGCTCCTCGAGGCAGCGCGGGAACGAATCTGAGTTTTTTTGCAGTAATAGATGTTATAACACGCAGCGTTTCAACAATCATTATGAGGAATCGGAAAATGTCAGCACTCTTCAACACAGCATCGAAAAAGCAGATCGACACCGCGCTGGTCATCCTTCGTGTCATTGTCGGATCGATCTTCGTCGCTCACGGTGGACAGAAGCTCTTTGTATTTGGATTCGACGGAGTCGCAGGCGCGTTCGGCCAGATGGGAATCCCCATGGCGGACATTCTTGGACCGTTCGTCGCGCTCGTCGAATTCTTTGGAGGTCTTGCGCTGATCACGGGACTTCTGACGCGACTCGCATCGCTTGGACTGCTTTCGACAATGATCGTAGCGATTTTCAAGGTGCACCTGCCCAACGGCTTCTTTGCACCGTCAGGGGTCGAGTTTCCACTCTCGCTCGTTGGCAGCACGCTTCTCCTCGCACTCACTGGCGCAGGGAGCTGGTCGATTGACAGCCTCATCGGTCGGCGCACTCAGACTGCGAGCAGCGGCGTAAAGAAAATCGACATTCGAAAAGCAGCGTGATCAGACATACACGGACCGCGGGCCTCAGGGCCCGCGGTTTTTTTCTGCCTATCCTTCAATCGCGTCCCGGCATTGCTTATATCCAGATGTGAACGAAAACGAACTCAAGCCGGTTCGCACGGGTGAGTATCGCACTCCTCGTGATTACGAAGTAGTCGACCGGCGCACAGCGATGATCGCCGTGCTGGCGATCTGCATCGCAATCGGAGCCGGTCTCGCCGCTCAGTTCCTGACGGCGCTTATCGGACTGATAACCAATCTCGCATTTTACGATCGCATCTCGATTGCCTTCGCGGATCCCGCGGGCGCGCATCCGCATGCGTGGAGACTTCTCCTCATCCCGCTCATTGGGGCGCTCGCAGTTGGATTGATGGCTCGCTACGGATCACCGGCCATCCGCGGTCACGGCATTCCTGAAGTGATGGAGAACGTGCTGTTCGGCGGCAGTCGCATACCTGCGCGGGTTCTCGTGCTCAAACCGCTCTCAGCAGCGATTGCAATTGGAACAGGTGGTCCATTTGGCGCAGAAGGACCGATCATCGCGACCGGTGGCGCGCTTGGATCACTTGCGGGACAGCTCATGCGAATCACGAACGATGAGCGAAAAACTCTCCTTGCTTCGGGAGCAGCAGCCGGAATGGCTGCAACGTTCGGCAGTCCAGTCAGCGCAGTGCTTCTCTCGGTCGAGCTCCTGCTGTTCGAATATCGCGCGCGGTCACTTGTGCCTGTCGCACTCGCTGCAGTTACAGCGACTGGCGTGCGCGCCATCTTCAATGGAACTGCGCCGGTATTCGAGATGGCGAATGTCACGTCGCCGACAGGCGAAGCACTCGCGACCTATGCGCTGATTGGTCTCGTGGTCGGAATTATCGCCGCAGGCATAACACGCGTGACTTACGCAATCGAAGACGGCTTCGAGCTGCTCGGCGAAAAATTCCATCTTCACTGGATGTGGTGGCCGCTCCTCGGCGCTCTTGTCGTCGGACTCGTTGGAATGATCGAGCCCCGCGCACTCGGCGTCGGATATGGCAACATCAGCGGCGTTCTCACCGGAACCATTGCAGGCCGCGCGCTGCTTGCGCTCATGATATTCAAGTTCATTGCGTGGTCTGTATATCTGGGCAGCGGCACATCAGGTGGAACGATGGCGCCGCTCTTTACCATCGGCGGAGCGATCGGGGCATTTACCGGAACCCTTATCGCTGCTGCATTTCCATCACTAGGGGTAGATCACCGCGTTGCGGGACTCGTTGGAATGGCAGCGATGTTCGCAGGTGCGTCGCATGCGCTGCTCGCCTCGGTTGTGCTCGCCTTCGAGACAACGCGTCAACCGCTCGGTCTTCTTCCACTCCTCGCAGGATGCACGGTCGGGTACTTCGCATCGCTGATGCTCGGGCGTCATTCGATAATGACGGAGAAGCTCGCGAGGCGCGGTACCGCGATTCGTCCGGAATATGTCGCAGATCACCTCGCTCATGTTCTCGTGCGTGATGCTGCGTCGCGGGACGTGATCAGCGTATCAGACGATGACACCGTTCGCGATGTGCGGGACTGGCTCACGACTGATGAGGGTGGATCTACCCACCAGGGATTTCCTGTCATCAATGCCGAAGGCAAGCTCGTCGGCGTCGTTACACGCCGCGACCTTCTCGATCCGTCGTTTAATCCGGATTCGACAATCAGGCAGATCATTCGCCGCCCGCCCGTTGTGGTCTACGATGACAACACGCTCCGCGACGCCGCAGATCATATGGTGATGAACGAGGTCGGGCGCCTGCCGGTCGTCGACAGGGACGACGGTCTTACGGTGATCGGCATCATCTCCCGCAGCGATCTTCTATCGGCGCACCGGCCCCGCCTCGCTGCGGCCACGAGAGCACGCCGGGTGCGCAGCATTACCAGCTGGACGACGCTCCGAAAGACGCCGTAGGGAAATTCCCCACACAACTTCCGGCCTAATCCGACAGTAGGCGAAGCCTCAAAGAGCGATTCTCATATCGAGATGAGAAACTGCTCTTTGAGGATTTGCCGATGATCACAAGTACAGCGGATTACGCAATACGCGCGGTGCTGGTTCTTGCTGCTGAAGAGAACGGCCGCCCGCTCCGCGCAGACTGGATTGCAGATGCAACCGGCGCCCCGCGGAACTACATGGCCAAGACGCTGAATGCGCTCGTAAAGGCTGGCGTGCTCAACAGCTCACGCGGCCCGCAGGGCGGATTTGCGCTCTCGATGCCACCCAGCGTTCTCACCCTCGCGCGAGTAATCGACTGCTTCGCCGAGCCGCGAAAACATGTTCGCTGTCTCCTCGGCAACAGGCCATGCGATCCGGAAAGACCATGTGCCGCGCACAAAGCCTGGGCGGAAATAACGGAAACCCGCCGCGATCCCCTGACGAAAACAACCATCGCCGACCTGATCGGCCGCAACAATTAAAAGGAAACTGAAATGACCAATACCAACGCCAACCGGAAATCGTTCTTCAGCCGCTTCGCTGCAATCGCCCTTCTTGGTGGAACAGCGGTCATCGCCACTGCGGCCGCACGCGGAATCGGCAAGACGTCGACAGCATATGCTCCGATTCCGGTTCACACTGAAACCGAGAAGATCATCGGGCAGGAAGTCGCAGTTCTCACCGATGCACCCAGCGTTCCCGCGCCGATTACGCGCGATCACGCGACGAAAGTCATCGTCAATCTCGACGTCGTCGAGAAAAAGATGCGTCTCGCCGACGGTGTCGAGTACACGATGTGGACATTCGGTGGATCAGTCCCCGGAAAGTTCATTCGGGTTCGCGAAGGCGACCTGGTCGAGCTGCACCTCAAGAACGCAGCATCGAGCACAATGCCCCACAATATCGACCTTCACGCAGTGACCGGCCCGGGCGGCGGAGCCAAGACTTCACTCACCGTTCCCGGCCAGGAGTCGATCTTCACATTCACAGCGCTCAACCCTGGACTGTTTGTCTATCACTGCGCGACGGCACCTGTGCCGATGCACATGGCGAACGGTATGTACGGAATGATCCTCGTCGAGCCGAAGGAAGGTCTCGCAAAGGTCGATCGCGAGTTCTACGTGATGCAGTCGGAGTTCTATACGAAGGGCGACTTTGGTGCAAAGGGACTCCAGGATCTCGATATGGAGAAGGGCGTCGAGGAGAAACCGACCTACGTAGTGTTCAACGGAGCTGTCGATGCGCTCACAGGTGACAAGGCGCTCAAGGCAAAGGCAGGCGAGCGTGTGAGAATCTTCGTCGGCGATGCAGGCCCGAACCTCACGAGCTCGTTCCACGTGATCGGCGAAGTATTCGACAATGTGTACGTCGAGGGTGGAACAGTTGCACAGCACAACGTGCAGACAACGATCATCCCCGCAGGCGGATCGACAATCGTCGAGTTCGGCGTGGAGAATCCCGGTGATCTAATCCTCGTCGACCACTCCATCTTCCGCGCCTTCAACAAGGGCACGCTTGGAATGCTCAAGGTCGAAGGCAAGGAGAACAAAAAGATCTTCGCAGCCGTGAAAGGCCTCGGAGTAGCAGGAGAGTAATGATGCTCGCCGCAAAGCTCGCCCTCGTACTCTCTGGAATGTCCGTCATCCCGCAAGGCACCTATTCGCCGCTCTACGCTGCGAAAGGGGCCGAGCGGGTGGCGGTGCGAGCGTTTGCACTCGATCGCGAGCCGGTTACTCGCGGTGATTTCCTCGAGTTCGTGAAGAAGAATCCCGCCTGGCGCCGGAGCGTGATTGGAACACGCGCTGACAAAGGATACCTGGAAGACTGGAAAGGAGATCTCGCAGCAGGTGATGCGAAGGATCTGCGAAAGCCCGTGACAAGTGTCTCGCGAAGCGCGGCCTACGCGTACTGCACAGCGAAGGGAAAGCGCCTTCCCACTCCAGATGAGTGGGAGTACGCTGCCGCCGCAAGTGAGACGAAGAGAGATGCATCGAGAGAGCGCAGTTTTATTTCCAGATTGATCTCGTTCTATACAAAACGCTCTGCATCGAAGATTGCTGCCGTTGGTGGATCTGCTCCCAACGTATACGGCGTGCGCGACATGCACGAGCTGGTCTGGGAGTGGACGGCGGATCCTCATGCAGCTCACAAGGGACATGGTGACCACATGTACTGCGCGAGCTCCGCAATCGGCGCGGCGGACCCGTCGAACTATCCCGCATTCATGCGCGCAACAGTCCGTTCCACTCTGAACGACAAGACAACTCTAAGAACACTCGGCTTTCGCTGCGCCGCGAACGCCTGATCAACTACAAGGAAAGTGCAGCATGAAAACAACAATCACGCTCGAGCCATCGATGACAGTCAATGAAGTCATTGCCGCATGGCCGGAAACGATCGCGGTATTCAATTCATTCGGAATCGATCTCTGCTGCGGAGGAGATGACACTCTCGAGCTTGCTGCTCGCGAGTCAGGTGTGGATCTCGAGAATCTCCTCGACGCCCTCGTAAAGGCAGGAGCAGCTCGATGACACACCTCAAGGCTCTCGACTCGGCACGCGCGGCTGTTGCCGCAAACGCAGGCAGGCCCGCAACGGCAACGATCTATGATTCGGAAGATGTGCGGATGGTTGTCTTTCGCCTCGCCCCCGGACAATCCGTTGCACCGCATCGCAACAAGTCGACAGTGACGCTCACGGTGCTCGATGGCTCTGGAACTATCTCAGGTGAGACGGAAGAGGTTATGTGCCGGCCAGGTGACGTCGTTGCCTACGCCCCGAATGAGCTGCACGGCATGCGCGCAGAATCCGAAGACTTTCTGCTGCTCGCGGAAATTTCGCCAAGGCCGGGTACGCGCTAGCCGAGGATAGCGACAGGAGGGTGAGAGAGGGCAACTTAATCCTCCTGCAGATCAATCGCGGATGCGCCGATTTACAATTCTTCTCACAATCGCCCTCATAATGCCATCGAACGCTGACGCGCAGGCCAGACCGCGCGCGCGTGACATAGGCCTCGTCGTTGGAATACTCCCCACAGGTCCGCGCAATTCGATCACTGACGTTGACGGCGTTCGTGTTGGTCAGGCAACAGTTGCTTCAGGGGATTCGGTTCACACTGGTGTAACGGCAATCATCCCGCATAACGGTGACGTGTTTCGCGATAGAGTTCCCGCTGCAATTCACGTCGGAAACGGATTTGGAAAACTCGCCGGCTTCACGCAGGTGCGGGAGCTCGGCGAGATCGAGACACCGATTGTCCTCACCTGCACGCTGTGCGTCTGGCGTGCAGCCGACGCCCTGGCGCAATGGATGCTCGCGAAGCGGGGAATGGAAAACGTTCTCTCGATCAATCCGGTAGTCGGCGAGACGAATGACGGACAGCTGAATGACATTCGTGCGCGAGCGATAACCGCCGAGGACGTGAAGCGCGCGCTCGAGTCAGCGAGCGTGGATGTCAGTGAAGGATCGGTTGGCGCAGGCGCGGGAACGATTGCATTTGGATGGAAAGGCGGGATAGGCACCAGCTCCCGCAAGCTTCCTCAGTCACTCGGCGGATACACTGTCGGAGTGATCGTTCAAAGCAACTTTGGCGGAGTGCTTACAATGAACGGCGCTCCCGTTGGCCGTGAGATTGGCCGGTATTCATATCAGAATGACCTCGGAGATACGGCGCTCACGCAGCGCGACAGGGCTGATGGAAGCATCATGATCGTTGTCGCGACGGACGCGCCCCTGGAAAGCCGCAACCTCGAGCGTCTTGCTGCACGCGCGATCGTCGGAGTGGGACGCACTGGAGGGAATCTCTCGAACGGATCGGGAGATTACGTCATCGCATTTTCTACAGCGACCACAGGGCGACGAAAGACTTCGAGTGCGGTGCATCAGGTGGAATCACTTTCGAACGATGCGATGTCGTCCCTGTTTCTCGCAGTCGCGGAAGCAACTGAAGAAGCCATCTACAATTCGCTGCTGCGCGCGACAACCGTGAAAGGACATAAGCGGACAGCAGAAGCGATCCCTGTCGATCAGGTCGTGAAGATTCTCGGGAAATACAACGTGCTTCATTGGGACAAGTCCGTTCCACCCGGGAGAAAACGCTGATGGAACTGGGGGTTTACACATTCGCGGAAGCCACTCCAGATCCCGAGTCGGGCAAGACAGTAAGCGCGGAGCGAAGGCTGCTCGACCTGATGGAAGAGATCGAGCTTGCTGATCAGGCTGGACTCGATGTGTTCGGTGTTGGCGAGCATCATCGTCCCGATTATGTGGTATCGGCACCTGCGATCATACTCGCCGCGGCGGCTGTGCGAACGAAGCGTATTCGCTTGACGAGCGCGGTGACGGTTCTGTCATCGGACGACCCTGTCAGAGTATTTCAGCAATTCTCGACAGTCGATCTCCTGTCGGGCGGACGCGCTGAGATAATGGCGGGGCGCGGATCGTTTATCGAATCATATCCGTTATTTGGATACGATCTCGATGATTACGATGAGCTCTTCTCGGAGAAACTTGCGATGCTGCTCACCATTCGCGATCAGGTGCGCGTGACATGGAACGGCAGGCACACTCAATCGCTCGATGACCGCGGGGTTTATCCGCGTCCAGTTCAAAATCCGCTGCCTGTCTGGATCGCAGTTGGTGGAACTCCGCAGTCGGTTGCGCGTGCAGGCACACTGGGACTTCCGCTCGCGATAGCGATTATCGGTGGCGCTCCCGAGAGATTCGTTCCGCTTGCCGATCTTTACAGGGAAAGCGCGCGGAGGGCAGGGCACGACGTATCGAAGCTCCAGCTCAGCATCAACTCCCACGGCTTGATTGCCGATGACGGAGAGAAAGCGGCGGACATCGCGTGGCCCGCGTATGCTGATACAATGGGGAGAATCGGACGCGAGCGCGGGTGGCCACCGCCAACCCGACGACAGTTCGATGCGGAGCGATCACCGCGTGGTGCGATGCTGCTTGGAAGTCCGCAGCAGGTCATCGACAAGATTCTCTATGAATACGAGCTCTTTAGAATGACGCGCTTTTTGATTCAATTCAGCGTAGGTACACTGCCTCACGCGACTATCATGCGCTCGATCGAGTTGTATGGCGCTGTGGTTGCCCCCGCAGTGCGCAAAGCGGTCGGCGAGAAGAAAGCTTCCTAGGATTTCCCGTCGATATCACGCAGCTCATCTGCTGCGGCGAGCACATAACCGATCTCACGTGACAGCGCACGCGCTTCCTGTGTAGCACTGTTCACGTTCGCCAGCCCCGACTGCAAACCGGAAGATCTCATGCGGATGAGATCGAGCTTCAGATTCTGGAGCAGCAATCCTGCACTCTCGTACTGCTCGGAAAGTCTCTCACGCGACTCGAGAAGCCCGGCAAGTGTCTCGCGCTGACGCTTGAGCAATCTCGCGCGCCGGTCATTTTCTGCATTTCCCTCTGCGTTCTCGCTTTGCGCAATGCGCGCGTCGATATCTGCGAGCTTGTCAGGCCCTATCTCACCATCGAGACGGTGGAGCGCGCGACCGAGCTCCTTGATTCTCTCATACAGATTCTCAGCTGTTCCGGTCACATCGGGCAGCATCTCACGCTCAGCCTGTGAGAGTGCGGAGATGAGATCTCTTATTGCCCGCCGGTCGGAGACTGCCTGCTGAGCAACGGGTCCACGCTTCCCGGCGAGAATCTCCGCAATAGTATCAGCCTCACCATCAACAGGCGGTGGCGCCGCAGACGGAGTCGCTGAAGGCGGCTGAGGCAGCTGTTTCGATCCGCCGAAGATATCGCTGAATCGACCGCCGGCAG